>NZ_JBITEO010000001.1:486578-586989 GCF_044455245.1 Streptomyces sp. NPDC051310 | reverse complement strand
CAACACCACCAGGACCAGCCGCTGCCGGCCCGTCATCCGAGGCGGACCCGACGTCCCCTCACTCACCGACTGCACACCATCAACAACGGACATGGTCTTCGGGCTCCATTCGCTTCGTATCGCTCCGCAACGGGGGTACGAAGGAACCTTGGCGCCACGGCCGGAGGGTGCCCAGACCTCTGTTCTGGCTAGGCGCCGGAAGGCCACGAGCCCGGAGACTACCCATGACAGGACCAGGCTGAGCGCTCGCACCCGGGCCGCCCGCCGGGGACACTGGACGGCATGGGTACTCAATCGGAGCTCGGAGACTTCCTGCGCAGCCGGCGGGCCAGGCTGCGGCCCGAGGACGTCGGCCTGCCGCCGCACGGCACCCGCAGGCGGGTGCCGGGCCTGCGCCGCGAGGAGCTGGCCCTGCTCGCCGGTGTCAGCGTCACCCACTACACGCGGCTCGAACAGGGGCAGAGCACCAACGCCTCCGAGGCGGTCCTGGACGCCATCGCCCGGGCGCTGCGGCTGAGCGAGGACGAGTGCGCCCACCTGCGGGACCTGGCCCGCCCCTCCCGGCCCCGCCGCCCGCAGGCCGCGCGCCCCGAACACGCCCGCGCCAACCTGCGCAACCTCATCAACGCGATGGCCGACGTGCCGGCCGTCGTCCTGGACCGGCGCAACGACGTGCTGGCCTGGAACCCGCTGGGACACGCCCTGCTCGCCGGCCACATCGACCCCGAGAGCCCGGACAGCCCCGCGCAGCGCCCGAACCTGACGCGCATGCTCTTCCTCGACGCGCACACCCGCGAGCTGTACACGGAGTGGGAGGAGGAGGCGCGGACGGCGCTCGCCGCCCTGCGCCTGACGGCCGGCCGCCACCCGGACGACCGCCACCTCGCCGAGCTGATCGGCCAACTCGCCATGAAGAGCACGGAATTCGCCGCCCTGTGGTCCCGCCACCCCGTGCGCAACTGCACCTCGGGCGCCAAGCGCTTCCACCACCCGCTGGTGGGCCCCATGGAGCTCGGTTTCGAGAGCATGCAGCTGTCGGACCCCTCGGGCCAGCGCGTGCTCGCCTACAGCGCGGAGCCGGGAACCCCGTCGGAGGCGGCACTCCGCCTCCTGGCCACGGCCACCCGCTCGGCCACCCCGGCACCCCGCCCGACGGCCCGCACCACGCCCTGACCGCCTGCCCCCATGCCGCCGCCCGGGCCCTCCCCCACCATCGACGGGGGAGGGCCCGGCGTTCACCCGCGGGTACTGCACCGAACGCACCTGCACGTCACGGTCGCCGGTGTGGCCGTCCGCCGCCCGCCGGCGCGGCAGTCCGACTTGGTCGCACTGTTCCGGCTCGGGCGGCCCGGCCTGCATGCTGGCGCCGGTCGAGGCGCGGCGCTGTGCAGCGCTTCATGACCGAAAGGTGGTGTGCCCACGATCGCGGGCACCGCGAAGCGCTTGGCGTCACGGCGATGTGCGGTACGGCACAAAAGAGCCTCACCCGCGTTTCCGCTGGTGAGGCGATGTGCGCGCCCCCGGCAGGACTCGAACCTGCGGCCAAGCGCTTAGAAGGCGCCTGCTCTATCCACTGAGCTACGGGGGCCGGTGGTGGCCTTGTGGCCTGGAGCCCCTGGTGGGTTGTCCGTGACCTTGCCGGGGACAAGGATAGGGCTCCGATCGCCTTGACCCGGTCGCTTCACCTGCGTGGCACGATGTGGAGGTTCGGTGAAGCGAACCGATAATCGCAGGCAGGTGCGATTCTCGCAGCGCTTTTCGCGCCACACGCCCCGGGTGTTGTGCACTCGTTATGCCTGCGTCCCACTCGTCCCCTGTGTCCCCCGCCCCGGATTGTGCTTGATCGGCGCGCAGAGACCCCCATACGCTTCAAAACGATGCCGAAATTGGGCATTCTTCGCATGTGGTGACCTTGGACGTACGGCCTCAGCTCATCGACGCACTCTCCGCCCTGCGCGACCGTGTCGCCGCCGTGCGTCTCCCCCTCCCCCTTCCAGGGGCACCCAGGGCGCGGCAGACGCGTGCCGAGCTGCTCGCGCAGCTCGACGACTACCTGGTGCCACGGCTGAAGGAACCCGAAGCGCCCCTGCTGGCCGTGGTCGGGGGCTCCACCGGTGCGGGCAAGTCCACCCTCGTCAATTCCCTGGTCGGGCGACGCGTCAGTGAGGCCGGCGTCCTGCGGCCCACCACCCGGACGCCCGTCCTCGTCTGCCACCCCGAGGACCACCACTGGTTCGCCGGCATGCGGGTACTGCCCCAGCTGGCGCGCGTCTGGGGGCCCGAGGAAGGGCAACCGGAGCCCGCGGGCGGCAAGGCGCTGCGGGTCGAGACCGCGCACAGCCTGCCGCGCGGGCTCGCGCTGCTCGACGCGCCCGACATCGACTCCCTCGTCGTGGAGAGCCGCGAGCTCGCCGCCGAGCTGCTCTGCGCCGCCGACGTATGGGTCATGGTCACCACCGCCTCCCGGTACGCCGACGCCGTGCCCTGGCACCTGCTGCGCACCGCCAAGGAGTACGACGTCTCCCTGGTCACCGTCCTCGACCGGGTGCCGCACCAGGTCATCGGCGAGGTGTCGCGACAGTACGAGGCGCTGCTCGTACGGGCCGGGCTGGGCGACCTACCGCGCTTCACCATCCCCGAACTGCCCGAGTCGGCCGGCGGCGGCAGCGGACTGCTGCCGGAGAGCGCCGTGGCCGCCCTGCGCGCCTGGCTGAACCACCACGCCCAGGAGCCCGCCGCCCGCCGGCAGGCCGTCGGGCGCACCGCCCAGGGCGTCATCGACTCGCTGCGGGTGCGCATGCCCGAGCTCGCCGGAGCCGTCGCGGCCCAGTACGCCGCCGCCGTACGCCTCTCCGGAGCCGTCGACGCGGCGTACGAGAAGGAGGCCGAGCGGGTACGCCGGGAGCTGCGGCGCGGCGCCGTCCTGGCCGGCGACGCCCGCACCCGCTGGCGCGGCTACCCGCGCGACTGCTCGGCCACCGAACTGCTCGACTCGCTCACCGAGTCGCTCGGCGCGCTGTTCCAGTGCGCCGTCGCCGCCGCCGACGAACACGTACAGGAAGCGTGGGGACGCGAACCGGCGTCCAGGGCGCTCGGCGGCGGGCAGGCGCCACCCGACGCCGAGTCGGCCGAGCGCATCGGCATGGCCGTACGGCGCTGGCGGCGCGTCCTGGAGGAGCTCGCCGAGGACGAGGTGCGGCGCATGGAGCGCAACGCCGCACCGGACGCCGACACCGTGGCCGCCCTCCTGGCGGCCGCGCTGCTCGGCGGGCGCCGCACCCGCAACGCCGGGGAGCGGCTCGCCGAACTCCTCGGCGCACAGAGCGCCCTGAGGCTGCGTGACCGGGGCGGTGAACTGGTGGAGACGTACATCGACCGCGTCCTGCACGAAGAGAGGGACCGGCGCCTCGCGCCGCTCGACCGGCTCGACATCACGCCCGAGCCGCAGGCCGAGCTGATCGCTGCGCTGTCCGTACTGCAGAGGGAGAGGTGACTGCGGTGAGTGCCGTGGACGAACACTGGGACGACGGGCTCATCGCCCGCCGCGTACAGGAGGAGGCGGCGAACGAGGAGCCCGCCCCCGAGGAACCGCAGATGCCGGCCGGCCCCTACGCGACCGCCCTGCGCGGCCGCCTCGACGCCCTGCGCAAGCTCGTCGGGCTCTCGGCGACCCGGCTCGACGGCGCGACGCTCGCCGAGGCGGGGCGCGTCCTGGAGGAGGCGGCCGCCCGGCAGCGGCTGTCCTCCCGGCACACGGTGGTCGCCATCGCCGGCGCGACCGGCAGCGGCAAGTCGACCCTGATCAACGCCCTCGCGGGGGTGCCGGTCTCCGAGACGGGACTGCGCCGGCCCACCACCTCCGCGCCCATCGCGTGCGCCTGGTCCGAGGGCGCCGGCGGGCTGCTGGACCGGCTCGCCATCCCGGGGCGGCTGCGCCGCAGGCCCCTGGCCGGAGGGGTCGGGGACGAGGCGCTGCAGGGCCTGGTCCTGGTGGACCTGCCCGACCACGATTCGGCGGTCACCGCCCACCGCGAGCAGGTGGACCGGCTGCTGGCTCTGGTGGACGCGGTGATCTGGGTGGTCGACCCGGAGAAGTACGCCGACGCCGCGCTCCACGAGCGATACCTGCGGCCACTGGCCGGGCACGCGGAGGTGACGTTCGTGGTCCTCAACCAGGTGGACCGGCTGCCGGGCGAGGCCGCCGACCAGGTCCTCGACGACCTGCGGCGGCTGCTGGACGAGGACGGCATGGCCCTCGGCGAACACGGCGAACCCGGCGCCACGGTCATGGCCCTGTCCGCGCTCACCGGGGAGGGCGTCGGCGAACTGCGCGAGATGCTGGGGGCGTTCGTCCAGCAGCGCAACGCCGCCCAGCGGAGGCTGTCGGCGGACGTGGACGCGACGGCACGGCGGCTGCGCCCCGTGTACGTGGCGCACAGCCGGACCGGGCTCGACGAGCGGTCCCGCGAGGATTTCGGGGCGCGGCTCGCGGTCGCCGTCGGCGCCCGGGCGGCGGGCGAGGCCGCGGAGCGCGAGTGGCGGCGCAACGCGGGACGGGCGTGCGGCACGCCGTGGCTGCGGCTGTGGCGGTGGTACGAACGCCTGCGGACGCCCGGAGCCGGCGCGGAGCCGCAGGCCGAGGTGCCCATGGAGGACGAGCTCACCGCCCGCCAGCGCGTCGAGCAGGCGGTGCGGGTGGTCGCGGACGAGGCGGCACGCGGACTGCCGGCGCCCTGGGCCCAGGCGGTGCGCGAGGCGGCGGTACGGGGGGCGCAGGGGCTCCCCGAAGCCCTGGACGAGCTGGCCGTGACGGTCGGCCGGCCGGGCAGGGAGACGCGGCCCGGCGAGGAGGCGCAGCCGGGCGGGGAAGGCCGGCCGGGCAAGCAGGGCCGGCGCGGGTGGAAGGGCCGCTCGGGCAGGGGGAGGGGGCACGGGGAGGACGGGCGCCCGGTGCGGGAGGACCGGGACGGGCGCACGGGCGCGGACACGCGCGCGGGCAAGGAGGGGCGGACGGGCAAGGACGGGCGCCCGCCGCGCCCCGCATGGTGGCCGGCCGCGGTGCTGGCCCAGGCGGCCATGACGCTGCTCCAGTTCTACGGCGGCCTGTGGCTGGCGGGCCAGATCGTCGGCGTGCTGGAACCGGGCCTCATGGTCCCCGCGCTGATCATGCTGGCGGGTGTCGTCGGCGGCCCGCTGGTGGAGTGGGCGTGCGCGGCGGCCGCCCGGGGGCCCGCGCGCCGGTACGGGCAGGAGACGGAGCGCCGGCTGCGGGAGGCGGCGGCGGGGTGCGGCCGGGCGATGGTCCTCGACCCGATCGCGGCCGAGCTCATGCGCTATCGCGAGGTCCGCGAGCAGTACGCGACGGTGGAGGCGGGGCGGCGGGTGGGATGAGCTGCGGGGCGCGCCGGTCGGGGCCGGTCGGGGTGCGGCGGTCGGGGCCGATCGGGGCCGGTCGGGGTGCGGCGGTCGCGGCGCGGGCGCGGTGGAACGCGGCCCGTTACCCCATGTGGGTGACCGAGTTGTGCACATGAGCTGACTTGTCCACACCCATCCGCGGGAATTCGGCGGGGCGGTCAGCATGGGATCCGTCGACGGCCGGCGCGGGTCCGGCGGACGGAAGGGGTGGACACGGTGAACGAGACCATGGTGACCGTCGTGGGCAATGTGGCGACCAGCGTGGACTACCGGGACACGGCGGCCGGGGGAGTGGCCAAGTTCCGGTTCGCGGCGCGGGCGCGCCGGTGGGACCGGGAGCGGGCGGGCTGGGTCGACGGGCCCACCAGCTTCTACACGGTCTGCGCGTGGCGCACGCTCGGGGCGAACCTCGCCGCGTCGGTCGCGGTCGGCGATCCGCTGGTCGTGCACGGCCGGCTGAAGGTCCGCGAGGAGGACTGGGAGGGGCAGCGCAGGACGTTCGTGGACATCGACGCGGTGGCGGCGGGACACGATCTGACGCGCGGGACCTCGGCGTTCAGACGGCCGGTGAGGGCCGAGCCGAAGCCGGCCGGCGATCAAGAGCCCGCCGCGCATGGTGAAATGCGGCACGGTGCGGAGGGCGCGGCGGAGTTCGTGGGGTGACGGGCCCGCCGGCCGTCCGTGCAAGCGCGCGCGATAACGATTCTGAGTCGGAATGGTTATCTGACGGTATGACAGGGGACTGTGCTGGGCCGCCTCTTTAGGATTCCCGGGTACTCACGGGGCACTTGAGTCGGCTGGCGAGGCACTCCCCCCACGCGTCCCACGCGACAACACCTCGCCCAGAGGGGAATTCTGTGTTTGCTGCGTTTTCTGTACGGAGGCGGTTCGGTCGCGCCACCCGTCTCGCCGCCGCGGCCGTCGCCTCCGGGCTGATCACGGCAGGCGCCCTCGGCGGTGCGACGCCGGCCGCCGCCGACGAGGCGCCCCAGCACCAGGGCGGTGCCGCCGCCACCCTCAACGGACTGACCACCTTCCACCAGGCCGTCCTCCACGTCGGCAACCAGGAACAGCAGCTCCCCGCCGGCCTGTTCGAGATGACCGTCGACGGCGGCGGCACCCTCAAGACGTACTGCGTCGACCTGCACAACCCCACCCAGGAGAAGGCCAGGTACCTGGAGACCTCCTGGGACCAGACCTCGCTCGGGAGCAACAAGGACGCCGGCCGGATCCGGTGGATCCTCCAGCACTCCTACCCGCAGGTCGACGACCTCGTGGGCCTCGCCGAGGAAGCCGGCACCGGCCCGCTCACGCCGGAGACGGCGGCCGCCGGCACCCAGGTGGCGATCTGGCGGTACTCGGACGGCGCCGAGGTCGAGGCGCTCGACCCGGCCGCCGAGAAGCTCGCCGACTGGCTGGAGGAGGAGGCCGGCAGCGTCGCCGAGCCCAGGGCTTCGCTGAGCCTGGAGCCCGGCGCGGTCTCCGGCCCCGCCGGCACCCGGCTCGGGCCGGTCACCGTGCGCACCGGCGCCGGCCGGGTGACGGTGAACCCGCCCGCCGACGCCGCCGCCAGCGGCATCAGGATCACCGACGCGGCCGGCAAGCCCGTCGACGCGGCCGTCAACGGCAGCAGGCTCTGGTTCGACGTGCCCGCAGGAGCCGCCGACGGCACCGCCGCACTGAGCGTGCAGGCCACCACCTCCGTACCGGTCGGCCGCGCCTTCGCGGGCGTCACCAGGAGCCAGACGCAGATCCTGGCCGGGTCCAGCGACTCCACCGTCTCGGCGGTGGCCACCGCCACCTGGGCCACGACGGGCGCCGTACCGGCGCTGTCCGCGAGGAAGAACTGCGCCGAGGGCGGCGTGGACATCACGGCCACCAACAAGGGTGACGCCGCGTTCACCTTCGAGCTCATGGGTGCCCAGCACACCGTCCCGGCGGGCGAGTCCCGGACGGTGACGGTCCCCGTCGCCGAGGACCAGGCGTACCACCTCGAGGTCACCGGGCCCGCCGGTTTCACCAGGACGTTCAAGGGCCTCCTGGACTGCCGGACCACCGGCAGCACCGCCACCATGACCGGGCAGCCCGCCTCCCAGCCCAGCCCCCTGTCCGGCGGCGTCACCGCCGGCGCCGGCCTCGACCTCGCCGAGACCGGCGCGTCCAACGCCACGCCGATGATCGCCGGAACCGCCATCGCGTTCGTCCTGATCGGCGGCGCGGCGGTCTTCTTCCTCCGCAGGAAGAAGGACGCCCCGGCCGGGACGGCGGGATCGGACGGGGAGTCCGTCGAGTGACCGGACGGTGACCCTCCGTTCGTGACGGCGGTGGCCCCGGGGCGTGCACGGACACGCGGACCGGGGCCACTGGCGCATCAGCCCCCACGTACGCGCCCCTACTGGTTTCCATCGAGGGATGGACGTCAGGCAAGATGGGGTGTATCTGCCCACTCTCGGATTGCCGGACGGTTTCTCTTGGCTGAGTACATCTACACGATGCGCAAGACGCGCAAGGCGCACGGCGACAAGGTCATTCTCGATGACGTGACGCTGAGCTTCCTGCCCGGTGCGAAGATCGGTGTGGTCGGCCCGAACGGCGCCGGTAAGTCCACCGTGCTCAAGATCATGGCCGGTCTGGAGCAGCCCTCCAACGGCGACGCGTTCCTCTCGCCCGGCTACACCGTCGGCATCCTCCTGCAGGAGCCGCCGCTGAACGAGGACAAGACCGTCCTGGAGAACGTCCAGGAGGGCGTCTCCGAGATCAAGGGCAAGCTCGACCGGTTCAACGCCATCGCCGAGGAGATGGCCACGAACTACACCGACGAGCTGATGGAGGAGATGGGCAAGCTCCAGGAGGACCTGGACCACGCCAACGCGTGGGACCTCGACGCCCAGCTCGAGCAGGCCATGGACGCGCTCGGCTGCCCGCCCGGGGACTGGCCGGTCACCAACCTCTCCGGTGGCGAGAAGCGCCGCGTCGCGCTCTGCAAGCTGCTGCTGGAGGCCCCCGACCTGCTGCTGCTCGACGAGCCCACCAACCACCTGGACGCCGAGTCCGTGCAGTGGCTGGAGCAGCACCTCGCCAAGTACGCCGGCACCGTCGTCGCCATCACCCACGACCGGTACTTCCTCGACAACGTCGCCGAGTGGATCCTCGAGCTCGACCGCGGCCGCGCCTACCCCTACGAGGGCAACTACTCCAAGTACCTGGAGACCAAGCAGGCCCGTCTCAAGGTCGAGGGCCAGAAGGACGCCAAGCGCGCCAAGCGGCTCAAGGAAGAGCTGGAGTGGGTCCGCTCCAACGCCAAGGGACGCCAGGCCAAGTCCAAGGCCCGTCTCGCCCGGTACGAGGAGATGGCCGCGGAGGCCGAGAAGACCCGGAAGCTGGACTTCGAGGAGATCCAGATCCCGCCGGGCCCGCGTCTGGGCAGCGTCGTCGTGGAGGTCGAGAACCTCAGCAAGGCGTTCGGCGAGAAGGTCCTCATCGACGACCTCAGCTTCAGCCTCCCGCGCAACGGCATCGTCGGCGTCATCGGCCCGAACGGCGCCGGCAAGACCACGCTGTTCAAGATGATCCAGGGCCTGGAGCAGCCGGACACCGGCTCGATCAAGGTCGGCGACACGGTCAAGATCTCCTACGTCGACCAGAGCCGCGCCAACATCGACCCGAAGAAGACGCTGTGGGCCGTCGTCTCCGACGAGCTCGACTACATCAACGTCGGCCAGGTCGAGATGCCGTCCCGCGCGTACGTGAGCGCCTTCGGCTTCAAGGGCCCGGACCAGCAGAAGCCCGCCGGTGTCCTGTCCGGCGGTGAGCGCAACCGCCTCAACCTGGCGCTCACCCTCAAGCAGGGCGGCAACCTGCTGCTCCTCGACGAGCCGACCAACGACCTCGACGTCGAGACCCTGTCGTCGCTGGAGAACGCCCTGCTGGAGTTCCCCGGTGCGGCCGTGGTCGTCTCCCACGACCGCTGGTTCCTCGACCGGGTCGCCACGCACATCCTGGCGTACGAGGGCGACTCCAAGTGGTTCTGGTTCGAGGGCAACTTCGAGTCGTACGAGAAGAACAAGATCGAGCGGCTCGGCCCGGACGCGGCCCGTCCGCACCGCGCCACCCACAAGAAGCTCACCCGGGGCTGAGGCAGCGCAGTGGCTCGTCACATCTACCGGTGCCCGTTGCGCTGGTCGGACATGGACGCCTTCGGGCACGTCAACAACGTGGTCTTCCTCCGCTACCTGGAGGAGGCCCGCATCGACTTCATGTTCCGGCTGGCGCCGGGCAACGGCTCACCGTCGTTCTCGGGCGGCTCCGTCGTCGCCCGGCACGAGATCGACTACGTACGGCCGCTGGTCCACCGGCACGAGCCGGTCACCGTCGAGTCGTGGGTCACCAAGATCGGCGCGGCGTCCCTGACGATCGCGTACGAGATCAAGGACCACGACCAGGTGTACGTACGGGCCTCGACGGTCGTCGTGCCGTTCGACCTCGAAGCGCAGCGCCCGCGCCGCATCACCGCGGAGGAGCGGTCGTTCCTGGAGGAGTACGTGGACGACGGCATGCACGCCCCCGAGGCGCAGGGGGAGGCAGCGGTCGCATGACCGCGCCCCTCCACTTCGCCGACGCCAGGGAGGCGGCCGACCTCGCCGCCTTCCTGGCCCGGCTGATCCACTACGACCGGGCCGCCGTCGTCCGCCTCCAGGCGGGCGGCGGCGCCCTGGCCGTGTTCGGCCGGCCCCCGTCCTTCGAGGTGCTGGCCATCCGCACGGCCACGCTCGTGGACGAGGCCCCGCTGGACATCACCGTCTCGGCCGGTCAGCTCCTGGAGGGCATCGAGGAGTCGGCGGGCAAGGCGATGATCCCCGCGGCCGTCACCGGACCGCCCTGGACCGGTGTCCTGCCCCCGCGCGGCGGCTGGCAGGAGGTGCCCGGCCTGCCGGACGCCGCCGAGCTGCGCGGCGCGGTCGCCGCGGCGATCGCCGAATTCCGGGCGCGGGACGAGGAGTTGCCCGCCGAGCGCCGCACCCGCGCGGAGCGCGACCGCATCGGCCGCGAGATATGGTCGCGCACCATCGGCCCGACCGGCCTGCCGCTGCGGGCCGTCCACGCCGCCCAGTCGCTGGGCTTCCTGCCGGCCCCCGGGGTGCCGGTGGCCCTGCTCGGCACCGGCTCCTGGCTGCGGCTGCGCACCCCCTACGGCTCCGTCGCCGTACGCACCGGGGGCGGACTGGGCGGGCTGAGCGTGACCGCCGTCCCGCACCAGCGGTGAGCGAACCTTCCAGCGGTGAGCGGCACCTTCCAGTGGTGAGCCCCCAGGCGGTGAGCACCCCCGTGGTGAGCGGCACCCCCGTGCACGCCGGGAGGGGTCAGTCCGCGGTGTTCACCATCGACGCCGCCGCGTACGTGAGGTAGTTCCACAGCTGCCGCTCGTGCTCCTCCGACAGCCCCAGCTCGTCGACGGCGACGCGCATGTGCTTCAGCCATGCGTCGTGCGCCGCCTTGTCGACGGTGAAGGGGGCGTGGCGCATCCGCAGCCGGGGGTGGCCGCGGTGGTCGCTGTAGGTGCGCGGGCCGCCCCAGTACTGCATCAGGAAGAGCGCGAGCCGCTCCTCGGCCGGGCCCAGGTCCCCCTCCGGGTACATCGGCCGCAGCAGCGGGTCATCGGCGACACCCTCGTAGAAACGGCGGACGAGGCGCCGGAAGGTCTCCTCGCCGCCGACCTGCTCGTAGAAGGTCTGCTCCTGAAGCGTGCCCTGCGGAATCTCATTCACCCGTCCATGGTCTCAGACCGACCGGCCGAGGACCCGGGCCCTAGGACCCCCGCCCCCTCCGCCTCCGCCTGACCCCGGCCGGGCGTCCTCGCGTGCGCGACCCGTGCGCAGCACAGTGGAGGCATGGGGACAGAGCGAGAGGACCCGTTCGCCGCACGGGCCGCCGTGGCGCGCCGCGCGATGGTCCGCGGGATCGTCGCGGCCGGGGAGCTGACGGACCCGGCCTGGCGGGCGGCGTTCGAGGAGGTGCCCCGGCACCTGTTCGTGCCGTACTACTACGTCGGGGTCATGGGCGGCTACGAGCGCCTGTGGCGGGAGGACCCCGACCCCGCCCGGCGCGAGCGCTGGCTGGCGGGGGCGTACGAGGACCGGCCGCTCGCCACCCGGGTGCGCAACGGGGACCTGGTCTCGTCGGCCAGCCAGCCCTCGCTGATGGCCTCCATGCTGGAGGCCCTGGACGTCCGGGACGGGGACCGCGTCCTGGAGATCGGGGCCGGCACGGGTTACAACGCGGCGCTGCTCGCGCACCGGCTGGGCGACGAGCGGGTGACCACCGTCGACCTGGACGAGGACATCACCGAGGCCGCCCGCGCCCATCTCGCGGCGGCCGGCCGCCGCCCCACCGTGGTGACGAACGACGGGGCCCGGGGCTGCCCGCGGCGGGCACCGTTCGACCGGATCATCGCGACCTGCGCCGTGCCGTCCGTACCGCCCGCGTGGCTCGAACAATGCCGTCCGGGAGCGCGCATCCTGACGCCGCTGGCCACCGGCGTGATCGCGCTGCGGGTACGGGACGCCGGGCACGCCGAGGGACGGTTCCTGCACACCTCGGCGTACTTCGTACCGCTGCGCGGCGCGGTGGGCGCCGGCCGGATGCCGGTGCACACCGGCGGGCTGCCCCGGCGCGCGGCCGAGGACGACCTCTTCCGCTTCCTGCTGGCGCTGACGGCGGGCACCCTGGAGCCGCAGGAGGCGTACGCGCTCTGGCAGCGGGAGGAGCGGCCCGCACGGGAGCGCTACGGGGTGACGGTCAGCGGCGAGCGGCAGTGGGCGTGGCTGGACGAACCCGAGGGGCCCTACCTCTGGCCCCTCGGATCGCTTGCGCCTCACGAGCAGCGGTCATGACCGGCCCGGCCGGTCCCGAGGACCTCTCGCCCGGATCCTGCCGGGCCCGCGGCCGGCCTGATCCGAACGGAAGACCCTAGCCGCGCCGGACCGTGATCGTCGTCCAGGCGCCGACGTGCACCCGGTCCCCGTCCTTCAGGGGGACCGGCACGTAGGGCTGGATCGGGTCCTCGCCGCCGTTGAGCGTGGTGCCGTTGGTCGAGTTCTGGTCGACCACGGCCCAGGAGCCGTCCGGCTGCTGCACCAGCACCGCGTGCTGGTGCGACACGCCCGGGTCCTCCGGCGGGACCGAGAGGTCGATGTCGGGGGACTCGCCCGTGGAGTGCCGGCGACGGCCGATGGTGATCTGGTTGCCGGACAGCGTCAGCCGCTGCTCCGGCGAGTACGCGGGCAGGTTGAGACCCGCGGCCTCGGGGCCGCTGCGCTGCATCATCGCCATGAAGTACTCGCGGTCGGGGCCGACCGTGGCCGTCCAGCTCGCGGGCGCCTGCGGCTGCTGATGGTGCTGCTGCGGCGGGCCGGGCTGATGGTGCTGCGGCGGCGGGCCGGGCTGGCGCTGCTGAGGCGGCTGGTGTGACTGCGGGTGCTGGGGGTGCTGCGGAGCCTGCGCAGGCGCGGAGTGCGTCTGCGAGGGCGGCGGCAGCATCCAGTCGTCGCCACCACCGGTCGGCTGCGGCCCCGTTCCCGGTGCCGGCGGCTGCGGCGCGGGCGGCGGGGGGCCGGGCTGCCGGAACGCCTGCGGGGGCGGCGGCGGACCCGGCTGGAACGCCTGCGGAGCCGGCGGCGGACCCTGGTGGCCCTGCGGCTCGGGCGTGAGCGGTTCGGCCGGGCGGTTCACCTGCGACGGGCGGGAGCTCTGGTACTCGAACGCGTCCGGCGGCCGGGGAGGCTGCTGGGACTGGAAGCCGGGCGGCAGGTTGAGCCCCGGCGGCGGGGCGACGGGCCCCTGGGGACCGGCCGGACCGGCCGGACCGCCGGGACCACCCGGACCGCCGAAGCTGCCGGGCCCACCGGGAGCACCGGGTCCACCAGGACCGCCCGGACCACCGGAGCGGCCCGGTCCCGGCGGCGGGGCGACCGGCGTGTACGAGGTCGCCGTGTTGGTGAGGAAGTTCCAGCGGCACTCCTCGCAGAACGGGGCCATGTGCTCGCGCGGAGTACGGCACTGCGGGCACAGCTCCGCCTGGGCGGTGGCGTTCGGGTCACCGGCGGGCCCCCCGGGGCGCCCGGGTCCGCCCGGCCCCGGATAGCCGTAGCCGGGCGGCGGGGGCGGGGGAGGCGGCGGAACGGCACCCGCAGGTGCGCCCGCCCCGGACATGCGGTGGCCGCAGACCTCGCACCAGTCGTCGGAACCCGACTGGTGTCCGTTCGGGCAGGTCGGCATGTCGGCGCTTCCCCCTCTCCTCATCCGGCCCGCAGGCCGTGCAGATCGTGACCTACTTCTTCACGCGAACCGTCTTGGTGGAGCGCGTCTCGAGCGTCATCTCGTCCGCCTCCGCGACCTTCGCCTTCAGTCGCACAGTACCCGTCGCCGCATCGACCACGTCCACCACCTTCGCAAGCAGTTTCGCAGTGTCCGCGTTGCCGGAGGCCGCCGCCAGCTGTACGGCACGGCCGAGTTTCGCCGTCGCGCCGTCGAAATCTCCAGACTTGCGGGCATTCAACCCCTGCTGGATGACCTGTGCCAGTTCCGCCTGTCCCGTGTAGTGCGCCACCTGCGGGTTGATCGACGTCGACGCCGCCATGTCGTCCGTCCACACGGCCCGTACCAGCCCCTGCGACAGGGTCCGCGGTGCGCCGCCCGCCGGGTCCGGCAGGATCAGCGAGACCCGGGCCGCCAGCATCTCCTGTCCGATTCCGGCCTCCGGCACGCGCACGCATACGTGGTAGTCGCGGGACTCGTCCCCCCATGAGCCGGTGGGGTAGTCCCCGGCGCGCGGCCCCGCCTCCGTACGCCGGTCCGTCAGGTCCTCCACGGTCGGCGCCACCTGCTTCACGAAGACGATCTCCGTGCCGACGGGCGTCCACAGCCGCAGGCTGACGTCCGCGACCTCCTTGCCCATCGCGTTCTCCATCATCCGCGTGAAGTCGGCGGCCAGGCCCGCCGGATCGGCGACGATGTCGGCCGTGCCGAGCAGCGCCGACGCGATGCCGGTGACCTCCTTGACCTCCCAGTCGGTACCCACGCCGCGGGCGTCGCAGGTGAAGCGGCCGGCACAGGCGTCGAGAGCGGCGCGCAGGTCCTCGGGCGACTCGTGTTCGTTGCGGCCGTCCGTCAGCAGGATGCCGTGGCGGATCGGCACCTCGGCCGAGCCGAGCAGCCGGTCGGCCAGTTTCAGCCAGGTGCCGATGGCCGTGCCGCCGCCGGCGCTCAGTCTGCGCAGCGCCTGCTTGGCCTCCGCGCGGGTCCGGGCGTCGGCGGTGGCCAGCCGACCGCCGCCCGGATACACCTCGTCCGCCACATGCGTACCGGCGACGACCGCGAAGGCGACCCCGTCGCGCAGCGTGTCGATCGCGGCGGCCGTGGCATCGCGCGCGTTGCGCATCTTCGTCGGCGGATAGTCCATCGACCCCGAGCAGTCGACCATCACCACCACGGCCGCGGCCGTGGGCCCTCCCGGTACGGACGCGGGCGACGCCGGCGCCCCGCCCAGCGGCACGCCGCCGCTGGTGCCGCCGCCGGTCGAGGTGACCGTGACGATCGCGTTCACCTCACGCCCGCCCTCCGGCAGGTACTCGTTCTGGTAGACGTCCACCGAGAACTGCGGCACGTTCGACTTGGAGAAGTTCGCCATTCCATCGGCTCCTTGGGCCACCACTGACATCAGACGGATGGGACAGGCGGGTCGATTCAGGCCGATCCTGCCCCTTGCGGTGCCACGGCGAACGGCAGTACCGCCACTGTTACGTTGTCGTGGCCGCCGCCGTCGAGCGCATGACCGACCAGGACCTGCGCGCCGTGCAGCGGGCGCCGAGCCGCGTCCGGCGGCACGGCCCGGGCCATCTCCTCCGCCGCCTCCGCGTAGTTCCACAGCCCGTCCGTGCAGACCACGACCACTCCGGGCCGGTCCGGCTTGAAGGCGGCGGTGTGCGGCTCCAGTTCGTACGCGTCCGCGCCCAGCCAGCCGGTGATGGCGTGCGCCCGCTCGTCCGCGTAGGCCTCCGCTTCGTTCATCAGGCCCGCCGCCACCATCTGGGCGGCCCACGAGTCGTCCTCGGTGAGCCGGGCCGGGGGGCCGGTGCGGTCATCGGGGACCCAGTAGGCGCGGCTGTCCCCGACCCAGCCCACGACGAGCAGGCCGCCGGCCACGACCGCGCCGACCAGCGTGCACGCCGGGGCGTTGCGGTGGCGGTGCGGGTCGTGCTCCATGCCACCGGGCCCGCCGTCGCTCTCCGCGAGGGCGTTGACCGCGTCGGAGGCCGCGACGATCGCGTCGTGCATCGCCTGCTGGGGCTGCGTACCGCGGGGCAGCGACCGGAGCAACGCCTCGTTGGCGGCGGCCGCCGCGGCCGCCGACGCCTCGTCGGGGCGGGTCGCGGAGGACACGCCGTCGCACACGATCGCGACGACGGCGGGGGAGCCGTCCGGCAGCGCCGTCGACGACACGGCGAACGCGTCCTCGTTGCGGTGGTGGCGCAGCCCGCGGTCGCTCACGGCGGCCACCGCCCCGAGCTCCTCCTCCATGTGGTCGCGCTCCCGCGGCTGAGCATGGCCGCAGTTCTCGCAGTAGCCGTCGGGGTCGACGTGCCCGGCGCGGCATGCGACGCACACCTTGGTGCCGGCGGGCGAGGTGTGGGCGTGGTCGACGGTCCGCGGATCGGGCGCGGCGGGCGGCGCGGGCGCGGCAGGTGCGGCAGGCGGTGCGGGCGCCTCCGGGGCCCCGCTCGCGACCGGCGGCACGGTGGGCGGCGGGGGCACGGGCGGCTGCGCGGCGGGCGGCGGCACGGGCGGCTGCGCCGCGACGGGCGGTGCCGAGGGCGGCGCGGAGGGCGGCGCCGGGGCCGGCAGCGGGAAGTCCGCGTCGTCCCGGACGCGTTCGTCGAACCGTATCGGCGGCTGCCCGGCCTCCTGCGGCTCCGCCGGCCAGGCCGTGCCCGCCACCGGTGAACCCATCACCATGGTCGGCTCGTCCTGGGGCGGTTCCGGGACGGCGGACAGGTCGTACCCGCACGCCCCGCAGAACAGGTCACCCGACTCCAGCGGCTCCTCGCAGCCGGGGCAGGCGGACAGCTGGTGCATCTGCGACATCAATCACACCCATGTCCGGGGGCGGAAGCGGTTCGCCCGCTCCACCATCTCGATCCTTTCCTCGCCGCGCTGAGCGAGCCGGGCCAGCACCCGGTACGAGCGTTCCAGTCCGAAGCGCAGCCCGCGCTCGTCCAGTTCGCTGCCCAGCAACGACGTCGGTGCGGGGCCGGCACCGGGGCTCCCGGAGAGCACCCAGTCCAGCGCCGTACCCAGCACCTCCGTAGCCAACCGCTCCCGGCGCACCGCGTCCAGCCCGAACTGCCGCAGCGCGGACACCTGCTCGGCCGCCGCCGCCAGGTCGCCGAGCAGCGCGTCACGGGGGGACCGGCGGCGCAGACGGGCCCGTACGGCCGCGACACGCGCCGCCGTGTAGTGGATGGACGCCTCCGGCACGGATTCCAGGGTCCGTACGGCCCCCACGCGGTCGCCCGTGGCCAGTTGCACCCTGGCCAGGCCGAACGCGGCGCTCACGTAGCTCGGGTCGGTCGTCCACACCAGGCGGTAGTACTCGGCGGCGTTGTCCAGCTGGCCCAGGACCTCGGCGCACACGCCCAGCGCCAGCTTGGGCGCCGGCTCGCCGGGGAACGCGTCGTAGACCGCGTCGAAGGACAGCGCCGCGTTCGCGTCGTCCCCCGTCGCGAGCGAGGCGACGCCGCGGTACCAGACCACCCGCCAGTCGTCCGGGTGGCGGCCCTCCAGCTCCTCCAGGGCGCGGCGTGCCGCGTCCGGCCGGTCCGTCTCCAGCAGCGCCCGCAACTCCCGCAACCGCAGTTCCACCGAGGTCGCGGGGGCGGTGCGCAGGGCGGCGATCAGCTCGGCCGGCCCGGCGGCCATCAGACCGGCCAGGAAACCGGCGTTCGGGTCGCCGGGGTCCACGTGCGGCACGGGCAGCGCGAGCGCGGTGGCCCGCACGTCCAGCGCGCCGAGCAGGGGCGCGTCGGGACGGCCCGCGCCAGGATCCGCCCCGGGCCCGGCCCACTGCGCCGGCACCGCGGCCGCCTGCGCCGGGATGTGCGCCGGCACCGCAGCCCGGGCCGCGGCCTGCGGCGGGACCTGCGCCGGCGCCGCGGCCTGCGCCGCCGGCCGCTTGCGACCGCCGAACAGGCCGCGGGGCGCCTCCCGTACACCCAGCGCCGACACCTCGCCGTCCGGTTCCGCGAACAGCTCCGTGTCCGTCACCCGCAGCTCCGGGCCGAACAGCGTCGACAGCGCGGGCCGCGGCCGGCCCGTCTGGAGCGCGACGACCTCGCGCAGCACACCGGTCAGCTGCTCCGCCATCTCCTGCGCGGAGGCGAACCGGCGCGCCGGGTCCGGGTCGGTCGCCCGCACCAGCAGCCGGTAGAAGGACTCGTACCGCCGGAACACCTCGATGTGGTCCGGGTCCGGCAGCGCGTCCACGAACACGTTCGTGTAGCCCTGGAAGTCGAACGTCAGCACCGCCAGCGTCCGCGCCACCGTGTACAGGTCGGACGCCACCGACGGGCCGGCCTCCGCGACCTCCGGCGCCTGGTAGCCGACCGTGCCGTAGATGGCCGACTCCCCGTCGTCCATCCGGCGCACCGCGCCCATGTCTATGAGCTTGAGCTGGTCCTCGGTCTGGATCGCGTTGTCGACCTTGAAGTCGCAGTACAGCAGGTTCCGGCTGTGCAGGTGCCCCAGCGCCTCCAGCGCCTCGATGCCGTACGCGCACGCCTGCTCCACCGGCAGCGGGTCCCGCCTGCCGTCGGGGCCGCGCCGCTCGTTGGCGATGTCCTTGAGCGACTTGCCGCCCACGTACTCCATGACGATGTACCCGTCCAGCGAACCCGTGCGCTGGTCCAGGTGCTCCACGAAGTTGTAGATGCGGACGATGTTGGAGTGCTCGATCTCCGCGAGGAACCGCCGCTCCGATATCGCCGCGGCCATCGCGTCCTGGTCACCGGTGTCCAGCAGGCCCTTGAGCACCACCCACCGGTCGGAGACCGCCCGGTCCACGGCCAGGTAGATCCAGCCCAGACCGCCGTGGGCCAGGCAGCCCGCCACCTCGTACTGCCCGTGCACGACGTCACCGGCCCGCAGCTTCGGTACGAACGAGTACGGGTGACCGCACTTGGTGCAGAAGCCCTCCGTACGCCCCGGCCGGTCGCCGCGCGCCCGCCCCACCGGCGCCCCGCAGTCCGACCGCGAGCAGAACCGCTTGCGCTCCGGGACCTCCGGGCTCTCCATCACCACCGAGCGCGGGTCGGGGCGCGGCACGGCCGGGACCGAGACCAGTCCCGCACCCAGCCTGTTGCGCCCGGACCCGCCCGTGGACGAGCCGGAGCTGCGCACCGACACCGACCGGCCGGTCGACTCCGCACCGCCCGACAGCGAACGCGACAGCCGTCCCGACACCGACCGCCGCGACGAGCGGGAGGACCGCGACGACCGGGACGACGAGCGGGAGCTGCTGCCGGAGCCCCTGCCACCGGCTGCCACGCCGGTCGGCGGCGACGACACCGAACCGTCCCCGGACTCCCGGCCCCGCCCGGACGGGGCGGAACCCGACGGGGAGACCACGGGCGCGAGCCCGCAGGTGTCGCAGTACAGCCGGCCGCCGCCCACATCCTCGTACGAGCCCTCGCAGCCGGGCCGCTGACACGCCTTCACTGGCTCCCCCTACGGTCCACCGGACCGGCCCCCGACAGGACTTCGGCGGCGGCCTGCTGGTAGCGCAGGACCGCCTGCTCGGCGGCCCGCAGGTCGCACGGCGCGCTCCACAGCATCCGGCGCGCCGCGTCGTACCGCTCGATCAGCAGCGGGTCCTCCGCCATGCCGTGCCGGGCGACCTTGGCCTTGTACGCGTCCAGCCGGCCGCGCAGCTCCGCGCGGACCGCGAGCGGCGCGGTGACGGCCGTCAACGACTCGCGCGCCCGCAGCAGTTCCTCCTCGGCCTCCTGCTCCAGCGCCTCCAGCAGCGGCGACAGCCGGTGCCACCGGGCGTGGCGCCGGTACTCGGCGGCCGTCGCCAGCCGCTCCTGCAGCGCCGTCGGCGGGCCGCTGACCGCCGGCACCTCCGAGGCGGCGATCTTCGCCAGCACCTCGCCCCGCGCCGCCCGCGCCTCCGCGAGCGTGCGGTCCGCGCGCGACAGCACGTCCCGCAGCCGCAGCAGCCGCGCCTCCGAGTCCTGCCGGACCTGGAGCACCGCCTCGATCTCCCGCCGTACGTCCTCCAGCGCCCTGGCCGCCCGGTCGTACCGGTCGGTGTCCGGCCGTCCGCCCCCGGGGGCCGAACTGCCCGCGGCCGGCCGCCAGAACGCCAGCGGGTCCGTCACGACCTGGGACCGCAGCACGGTCAGCTCGTGCGTGATGGCCTCCAGGTCGTCACCGGCCGGGTGCTCGCCGGGCCGTACGCCCACCGAGTGGGCCAGCGACCGGGTGCGGTTCAGCTCGGCCGCCAGGAGGTCTATCCGCGCGGGCAGCGCGGACCACACCGCGTCCGCCGTCACCACCATGTCGAGCGACCGCGCGTACAGCTCGTTCATCCGGTCGAGCAGTCCCGCGAGCGTGAAGCGCTCGGCGAGCGTGGTGGTGCCGGAGACCGTCACGCTCTCGCCGCGCAGCCGCTCCGTCAGCTCGGCCAGCTCGTCCCGGCCGGGCCAGCGCCGCCGCGCCCGTACCTCACGCGCCTCCTCCAGGGCGGCGGTGTACGCGTCGAAGTACGTCCACAGCAGGCTGATCGTCCGCTCGGTGTCGGCCCAGCGGTCCTTGGTCGTGCCGGTCAGCTCGGCGCCTTCGAGGAGCCTGCGGCCCGCGTGGTCCTGCAGGGCGAGCAGCGAGTCCTCGACCGCCTTGTGCTCCGCCCCGAGCCGCGCCAGCGCACGGTCCACCTCGTCCCGGTCCATCACCGGACCAGGGGGTCCCGTGACGCCCATCGATCACCTCTCCGCCTCGTGCCCATGTCGGTCAGCTCGCCCGGTACTTCGGTGCCGGGGGCCCGGCTATCCCGGGCAGGTCGGCGCTCAGCCACTTCTCGTACGCCTGCGTCCAGGCGCCCTTGCGGTACTCGACGAGCACCTGGTTGACCCGCCGCACCAGGTCGTCCTTGCCGAGCTTGGCGGCCACGCCGTAGTACTCGGTGGTGAACGGCCGGCCCTTCAGCTCGACGGCCGGGTCCTGCGCGGCCTGCCCGGCCGCCAGGGCGTTGTCCGTCACGATCGCGTCCACCTCGCCCATCTGCAGCCGGACCAGGCAGTCCAGCTGGTTGGGCACGGTGTACCGGTCCTTGTCGTCCGCTCTGCCGTCGTCCTCGTCCCGGAACGTGGCGCCGTACGACTTCTTCGCCAGTGCCTCGTAGGCCGTGGAGCCCTCCGCCGAGCAGACCCGCTTGCCGGACAGGGTGGCGTTGTAGCCGGTGACCGGGGAGTCCTTCGGAGCGAGGACCTGCTGGCCGGCCTGGAAGTAGGCGGTGGAGAAGGCCACCTGCTGGATGCGCTTGCAGTTGATCGTCATCGTGCGGACGACGAGGTCGACCTTCTCGCTCTCCAGCGCGGCGATCCGCTGGTTGGTGGGGATCGCCCGGAAGATGACCGCGTCCCGGCTGCCCAGGATGTCGGCGGCGATCGCGCGGGCGAGGTCGATGTCGAAGCCTTCCAGCGTGCCGGTGGCGGGGTTGCGGTAGCCCCACCGGTAGCTGTTCTGGTCGACGCCGACGACGAGCTTGCCGCGCGCCTTGATGGCGTCGATGGAGGGCCCGCCGGCCGGCGACGGCCGCAGGGAGGCCTCCGGGTCCTTGCAGGTGTCCGCCCGGGCCGTCAGGGCCCCGCTCGCACCGGACACCGCGGAGGAGCCGAGGCCGGTGCCCCGCGACAGCGGCACCAGGGTGAGCGCGGCGGTCAGACCGCACGCGGCGGCCATCGCGGCGACACCGCCCCAGCCGCGCAGCCGGCCTGCGGCCCGCCGGCCGACGGCTCGCACACCACCGTGAGCCCTGCGCCCCGGTCCGCGCCCGCGCGCCCCCGGGGGGCCGTGCCCCGCGCCGTCGGCCGCGGCCGCGGCCGCGTGCCGTGCGCCGGAAGCGGTAGCGGCGGCGTCCGTGTCCGCGTGCCGTGCGCCGGAAGTGCCGGCGGTGGCGGTGGCGGTGGCGTCCGCGGCCGGTCCGCCGGCCGCCGGCCCGCCCGGGGTGCGGGCCGCCCCCTCGCCGAGGTTCCTCATCCTGCCTCCCCTCACCCTCACCGGTACTCCGACAGCCTGCGGTTGATGCCCATGATGGCCCCCACCGCCCCGAGGACGGCCAGCGCCGCCGCTCCGGCCGGCAGTCCGGCCAGCGCGCCGCGGCCGTCCTCGGCGGCGCGGGTGAACTCGCCCTGCTCGTGGTCCAGCGCCTGCTTCAGCGCCGCGTCCACCTCGTCGAAGGACCGGCCGGTCGAGCCCTCGTCGCCGATGACCCCGGCCAGCGCGCCTTCGTAGTCGCCGGCGTCGTCCGTCGCGCGTGCCGCCGCGTGCCGCTCCCGCCACTCCCCGACCCGCTGCACCGCGTCCTGGACCGGCTTGCGGCCCGCGGTGTCGTCGGCGAGCCGGCCGGCCCGGGCGAGCGCCGAGCCGAGCCGGTCCATGCCCGTTCCGTAGTCGGTCTCGTACTTGTCCTTGCCGTCCTCGGTCAGCACGGCGCCCCGCGCGACCAGGGTCAGGTTCTCGTTGGCGCGCGCCTTGAGGGAGTTGATCCGCGCCTCGTTCAGCACCTGGAGCGAATCCTGGCCGTGGCGGGTGGCGTCCGCGAGCTGACCGCGTGCCAGCGTGTGCCCCGCCGCCAGCCACAGCAGGACCACCACGGACGCGGCGGTCGCGGCGAGCAGGCCGTGGTTGAAGACCCGGTTCGTCCGCAGGTAGGTGCGCCGCTGCGCCCAGGCGAGCGCCCCGATGACCAGGATGCCCACCGTGAGGGAGATCAACGGCCAGGCACGGGCGTCCCGGTCGTCCTGCGCGAGCCGCGCCGTCTCGGCCGCGTACAGGCGCTCGGCGGCGGGCAGCATCTCGGACGTCATCTGCTGGTTGGCGTACCGCAGGTACGCGCCGCCGAGCGGCAGGCCCTGCCGGTTCGCGGCGCGGGCGCGCTCCACCAGACCCGTGTAGCGCGGCAGCGCCTCGTTGAGGGCGGCGATCTCGCGCGCCGACCGGCTCGAACCCTCGGTGTTCGCCGCGGCCTTGACGAGCAGCCTCGACGCCGTCGCGATGTCCGACGCGTACCGCTCGCGCACCCCGGTCGGCTCCTGGGCGCCCGCCAGGAAGCCGCTGGCGGCCGCCGTGTCGGCGTCGGCGAGCGAGCGGTAGATGTCCGCGGCGTCGGCGCTCAGCGGCTGGCTGCGGCTCACCACGTCGTCGGCCGCGGCGGCCCGGTCCGCCACCTCCAGGGCGGTGACGGCACCGAACACCACGACCAGCAGCGCCAGTACGGCCCCGATGATCTGGAGCCGGCCCGGCTCGGTCGTGGCGGCGGCGCGCAGCCGGGCCCGCCCCTCGGCCCACGCGCCGCGCGCGGAGGGCACGGGCACCGGCACCGGTGCCGCGGGCGCGACCGCCACCGGCGGAGCGGACGGCGGCAGCACGGACACCGGCGGAACGGACTGCGACGGCACGGGCGGCGGTCCCGCCGGCGACGGCGCCCCGCCCGGCCCGTTCGGCGGCCCGTTCGGCACATCCGGTGCGTATGTCACGTGACCTCCCCCTCGGTCGCTGCCCGCAGTATGGCCGGAGGGGCCGACATTCACACCAGGCTTGACTCGATCTTGTTCCTATCGTGCTGAACGCCCGGTCGTACCCGCATTCGATCCCCCTCTGAATACGCCGCCCGGCCCGCTGCGGTTCCCGTTCCGGCACCGCGCCCCGCCGGTCACCTCCCCGCGTAGTACGCCCGCAGTCCCGTCCGGGCGCGGGCCGGCGCGCCCAGGTCGTCCAGCCCCAGCAGACCGGCGCCCAGCACCGGCGGTTCGGCCACGACGGCCGTGACCGCCTTCGGGGCCCGGGCCGCGAGCAGTTCGGCGATCAGGGGGTTCAGCTGGTCGTGCCGGGCCGCCAGCACGCTGCCGCCCAGCACCACCGGCACCTCCTCGTCGAGCAGGTCCAGCCGGGACAGCGCCACCGACGCCATCGCGACGACCTCCTGTGCGAGCCGCTCCACCAGCGCGCCGGCGACGGGGTCCCCCGCCGCGCTCGTCGCGAACAGCACCGGCGTCAGCTCGTGGCGCCGCCCGGCCGGGATGCGCCCCCGGTGCAGCGCCTCGATGAGGGCGTACATCGAGTCGAGCCCGAAGTGCGCGGGCAGCGTGCGCGCCAGCTCCGTCGGCTCCCCGCGCCCGTCCTCCGCGCGGGCCGCCCACCACAGCGCCTCCTCGGCGAGACCGCTGCCGCCGCCCCAGTCCCCGGAGATCCTGCCGAGCGCGGGGAAGCGCGCGGTGCGCCCGTCCGGCCGCATGCCCACGCAGTTGATGCCGGCCCCGCAGACCACGGCCACGCCCCGGGGCTCCTCCACCCCCGCCCGCAGGAGGGCGAAGGTGTCGTTGCGGACCGCGACGGAGCCGGCCCAGCCCCGCGCCCGTACCGCGTCCGCCAGCTCCCGCTCCTCCACGGGCAGGTCGGCGTTGGCGAGGCAGGCGGACACGTGCGCGGCGTACGGCGGTCCGTCCAGCCCCGCGGCGGCGGCCGCCGCGGCGACCGCCGCCGCCAGCACGTCGACCGCGGCCTCCACCCCGGTCACCGGGGGCTGGAAACCCCCGCCGCGCGCCGCGCCGAGCACCGCCCCGTCGTGCGCCCGGACCACGGCGACGTCCGTCTTGCTGTTGCCCGCGTCGATGGCCAGCACGAGCGCGGCGCCGGGGTTCACGCCCACGCCAGGTGCTCCCGGTTGTGCGCGATCAGCCGGTCCGTCAGCCCCTCGGCGAGCGCGTACTGCCCCACCAGGGGGTGGGCGAGCAGCGCCTTGAACACCCGGTCGCGGCCCCCGTGCAGGGCGGCCTGGAGCGCCAGGTCCTCGTACGCCGCGACGTGCGCGATCAGCCCGGCGTACAGCGGGTCCGGTTCCCGCACCGCCAGCGGCACCGGGCCGCCGCCGTCCACCGCCGCCTGCACCTCGACGACCGCGTCGTCCGGCAGGAACGGCAGCGTCCCGTCGTTGTACGTGTTGACCACCTGCACCCGCGGTCCGCCGGAGCCTGCCCCGGCCCCGGCTCCCGAGCCGGCACCGGACCCGAGCAGCGCCGCCGCCAGGTCCACCGCCGCCTCCGAGTAGAAGGCCCCGCCGCGCCGGGCCAGCAGCTCCGGCTTCTCGTCCAGCGCCGGGTCGCGGTACATCTCCAGCAGCTCCCGCTCCATCGCGGCGACCTCCGCCGCCCGCGAGGGCTTGGTGCCCAGCTCCCGCACGACCTCGTCGTGTGCGTAGAAGTAGCGCAGGTAGTAGGAGGGCACGACCCCCAGCCGGTCCAGCACGGCCCGTGGCAGCCGCAGGTCGCCGGCGATGGCGTCCCCGTGCCGGGCGAGCAGCTCGGGCAGCACGTCCTCGCCGTCCGGCCCGCCGAGCCGCACCGCGCGCTCCCAGGTCAGGTGGTTCAGCCCCACGTGGTCCAGGTGCACGGCCCCGGGGGCGACGCCGAGCAGCGCGGCGAACCTCCGCTGGAAGCCGATGGCCACGTTGCACAGGCCCACCGCCTTGTGTCCGGCCCGGAGCAGCGCCCGCGTCACGATCCCGACCGGATTGGTGAAGTCGACGATCCACGCCTCCGGGCTGGCGCGGCGTACGCGCTCGGCGATGTCCAGCACCACCGGGACCGTGCGCAGCGCCTTCGCGAGACCGCCGGCGCCCGTCGTCTCCTGCCCGACGCAGCCGCACTCCAGCGGCCAGGTCTCGTCCCGCTCCCGGGCCGCCTGGCCGCCGACGCGCAGCTGCAGCAGGACGGCGCCGGCGCCGTCGACGCCCGCGTCCAGGTCGGAGGTGGTCGTGATGACCCCGTCGTGCCCCTGCCTGGCGAAGATCCGGCGGGCCAGCCCGCCGACGGCCTCCAGGCGCTCGGCCCCGGGGTCGACGAGCACCAGTTCGCTGATCGGAAGGGTGTCGCGCAGCCGCGCGAACCCGTCGACCAGCTCGGGCGTGTACGTCGACCCGCCCCCCACTACGGCCAGTTTCATGATCGGCTCAGCCCTTCACTCCGGTCAGCGTGACGCCCTCGACGAATGCCTTCTGGGCGAAGAAGAAGACGAGGATGACCGGGGCCATCACCAGGACGGTCGCGGCCATGGTCAGGTTCCAGTCGGTGTGGTGCGCCCCCTTGAAGGACTCCAGGCCGTAACTCAGCGTCCAGGCGGCCGAATTCTCCGACGCGTAGATCTGCGGCCCGAAGTAGTCGTTCCAGGCGTAGAAGAACTGGAACAGCGCGACCGCGGCGATACCCGGCTTCGCCATCGGAAGAACCACCCGGACGAGTGTCCGCAGTTCGCCGCAGCCGTCGACCCGCGCCGCGTCCAGGTACTCGTCCGGGATGGTGAGCAGGAACTGCCGCAGCAGGAAGACGGAGAAGGCGTCCCCGAACGCCATCGGGACGATCAGCGGCCACAGACTGCCCGACAGGTCCATCTGCCGGGCCCAGAACAGGTACATCGGGATGACGACCACCTGCGGCGGCAGCATCATCATCGAGATCACCAGCATCAGCGCCAGCCGCTGTCCCCGGAAGCGGAACTTGGCGAGCGCGTACGCGACGGGGACGGACGAGACGACCGTCAGCACCGTCCCCAGCCCGGCGTACAGCAGGGTGTTGCGCCACCAGGTCAGGAACCCGGGCGTCTCCCACACCCGTGCGTAGTTGCCCCACTCCCAGGTGTCCGGGACGAGGTCGCGGGTGAGCGCTTGGCTGTCGCTCATCAGCGAGGTGAGGAAGAGGAAGACGAACGGCAGCACGAAGAACAGCGCGGCCGCGACACCCAGCGCGTGCACACCGATCCAGTGCAGCACCGCTCTGCGGCGGGCGCCGCGCGCGGTGTGCGCGGCCTTCGGCCGTGCGGCGCCCGGCGGTCCGGCTTTCGGCGGGGTGTCCCGCAGGTACGTCATGGCGGTCAGTCACCTGCCCGTACGAGCCCGCCGCGCCGCCGCATCAGCAGCGCCGTGCAGGCCATGGCGAGGGCGAACAGCACCAGGGCGACGACGCACGCCGATCCGTAGTCGAAGCGCTGGAAGCCCAGGTTGTACACGAGCTGCGGCAGGGTCAGCGTCGACTTCTCCGGGTACCCCGGCTC
The DNA here is from genome assembly GCF_044455245.1 of Streptomyces sp. NPDC051310. Classification (NCBI taxonomy): domain Bacteria; kingdom Bacillati; phylum Actinomycetota; class Actinomycetes; order Kitasatosporales; family Streptomycetaceae; genus Streptomyces; species Streptomyces sp. NPDC051310. The sequence continues at coordinate 560,196 of NZ_JBITEO010000001.1, read as the reverse complement.
GAACTGCTGGCCGCTGTTGCCGATGATGCCGGAGGCGACCTTCCCGGCCACCAGGGGCTGCGTGTAGTACTGCATGGTCTGGATGACCCCGGTGACCACGGCGAACATCACGATCGGCGCGATGTTGGGCAGGGTCACGTACCGGAAGCGCTGCACGGCCGAGGCACCGTCCAGCTCCGCGGCCTCGTACTGCTCCTTCGGTACGTCGAGCAGGGCGGCCATGAAGATCACCATCAGGTCGCCGACGCCCCACACCGCGAGCACCGTCAGCGCGGGCTTGGACCACGCGGGATCGGTGAACCAGCCGGGAGCCGGCAGGCCCACGTCGGCGAGGATCGCGTTCACCGGGCCCGTACCGGGGTTGAGGAGGAAGACGAAGCCGAGCGTGGCGGCGACGGGCGGGGCCAGGTACGGCAGGTAGAACAGCGTCCGGAAGACGCCGGCGCCCGCCTTGATCCTCGTGACGAGGAGCCCGACCCCGAGGCCGAACACCACCCGGCAGGCGACCATGACGACCACCAGCCACAGCGTGTTCCGCAGGGCCGGCCAGAAGGCCGGATAGCCGGAGAAGACGTACGTCCAGTTCTCCAGCCCGGCGAACACGGGCGCCCGGAACCCGTCGTACCTCATGAAGGAGAAGTACACGGTCGACACCAGCGGATACGCGAAGAGGACGCCGAAGCCGACCAGCCAGGGGGAGAGGAAGGCGACGGTGCGCAGCGCCCCGCGCGTGCGCTTCGCCCGCAGCGTGCGCGTGGTCACCCGGCCTTCTCGATGTCCGTGTCGATCTGCCGGGCGGTCCGCTCCAGCCCCGCCTTCAGGTCCTTCTCCCGGCCGGACTCGTACAGGTAGCCGAACTCCTGCAGCGTCACCTGGTACGCGCCGCCGTTGACGGAGGCCGGGGTGGTGTTGGACCCCGGGTGCCGGGCGATGTCCAGGAAGGTCTTGAAGCGCGGGTCCAGCCTGAGCTCCGGCGAGGCGAGCGCGTCGTGCGTGGACGGCACGTTGCGCAGCTCGTTGGCGAAGTCGACGACCGCGTCCGTGTCGGTCGTCAGGTACTTCACCAGCTCCCACGCCGCGTTCTGCTTCCTGCTGGTGGAGGCGATGCCGACGATCGTGCCCGACAGGTAGCCCTTGCCGTACTCGGCGGCCTGGTCGTCGGGGACGGGCAGCGGGGCGACGCCGACCTCGAAGGGCACCTTGGCGTCGGCGGTCATGCCGAGCCGCCACTCGCCGTCGAGCTGCATCGCCACCTGGCCCGTGTGGAAGGGGTGCTTGGCGCCCCACTCGTCACCGAAGGTGCTGCGGTACCTCTCCAGCTTCTCGAAGCCGCCCAGCCTGTCGATCAGCTTCTTCTGCCAGGTGAACATGGCGGCGAAGGCGGGGTCCTTCGCGATGTTCGACTTCCCGTCCCGGTCGAAGTACGCCGGGCTCCACTGGGCGACCAGGTGCCCCGGCGTCGACTCGTAGCCGTGGAAGTTCGGCATGAAGCCGAGCTGCTCGTAGGAGTCGCCCTTCTCCTTCGTCAGCCTCTCGGCCGCCTCGTCGAACTCGCTCCAGGTCCGCGGCGGCGCCTCGATGCCCGCTTCCGCGAAGGCGTCCTTGTTGTAGTAGAGCCCGTACGCGTCCCCCAGCAGCGGCAGCGCGCAGCGCTTGCCCTCGAACTGCGTGTAGTCCAGGCGGGGCTTGGCGAACGTCTTCTCCAGGTCGATCCCCGACGTGCCGATGAACGGCTTCAGGTCGGCGAAGGCGCCCGAGGAGCAGAACTTGCCCACGTTGTCCGTGGTGAACGACGACACGACGTCCGGGGCGCCGGAGCCGCCGGCCCGCAGCGCCTGCTGGATCTTGTCGTCGGTGATGTTCGGGACGGCCCTCACCGTGATGTTCGGGTGGGCGTCCTCGAACCGCTCGACGGCGGCGTCGACCGCCTTCACCTCGTTCGGCGCCGACCAGCCGTGCCAGAAGGTCAGCGTCACCCGGGCGTTCGGATCGTCGTCGGCCCCGGCCCCGGCGGAACCGGTACAGGCGGAGGTGAGCAGGGCTAAGGCGGCGGCCGCGGCGAGCGCGGCGGCTGTGCGGGCCATGGGGCGTCTCCCTGGGTGTGGGCTCAACGAGAGGTGTCGAAGACTTCGTCCCGGGTCGCGGCCAGCGCGCTCTCCAGCGCACCGCGGAGCACGGGGTGGTGCCGTACGCCGCCGACGACGAGCCGCGGCCGGGCGGCGGCCAGCTCGCCCAGCTCGGCCTGCACGCGCTCGCGCAGCGCCTCGCCGCCGGCAGTGATCAGCGCGCCGGACAGCACCACGAGTTCGGGGTCGAGGACCGCGACGAGCGAGGCGAGACCGGTGGCGAGGGCGGTCGCGTAGGCGTCGAGGAGCCGGGTGTACGGGGCGTCGTCGCGGTGCGCGGCGCGCTCCAGCAGGGCGGCGGCGACCTCCGCGTACGTGCCGCGCGGCACGTCCTCGATGCCGCAGGCGCGGGCGAGGCGGGGCAGCACCTGGGCGCCGGCGAGCTCCTGGAAGCCACCGCTGTTCGCCTTGGTGACCTGGCGCACCAGGGGGGCGCCGGGGACGGGCAGGAAGCCGACCTCGCCCGCGCCGCCGGTGAACCCGCGGTGCAGCCGCCCGCCCAGCACGAGCGCGGCGCCGAGGCCCTCCTCGTTCCACAGCAGGACGAAGTCGCCGTGCCCGCGGGCGGCTCCGAGGCGCTGCTCGGCCACCGCGACGAGGTTGACGTCGTTCTCGTACTCGACCGGCATCGGCAGCGCGGCGGCCAGTTCCTCCAGGAGGGTGGGGGAGTGCCAGCCGGGCAGGTGGCTCGCGTACCGGAGCCGTCCCGTGCCGGGGTCGAAGGCGCCGGGCGTCCCGATCACCAGCCGGTGGACGTCCGCCCGGGTGAGACCGGCCGCCTTCACGGCCCCGTCGAGCGCCTCGCTCACCTGGCGCACCACGTCCCCGGCGGGCCGCTTGGGGGTGGCCAGCTCGAACTCACCGACGACCGCCCCGGTCACATCGGCGACGGCGGCGCGGATGCGGCGCGGGTCCACGTCCATCCCGGCGGCGTACGCGGCCCGCGCGTCGACGGCGTACAACTGCGCGTTGGGCCCGGGCCGCCCCTCGGTGGTCCCGGTGGCCACGACCAGCCCGGCCGCCTCCAGCCGCGCGAGCAACTGCGAGGCGGTGGGCTTCGACAGCCCGGTGAGCTTGCCGATCCGGGTGCGGGAGAGGGGCCCGTGCTCCAGCAGCAGATCGAGCGCGGCCCGGTCGTTCATGGCCCGCAGGACGCGGGGGGTCCCGGGGGTGCCGCCGACGGGACCCCTGCTGCTCCCGCCCGCACTCCCGCCGCTGGGGGGCGTCGTCCCGCCGGCTCCGACCACGATGGGGTGCACCTGCCTTCCGGTCCGGGGCTGTGAGGCACTGTTAGGAAAGTTTCCAGTTGTGGTGGGCAGAAGGTATGGGGGAGGCGGGGTGGGCGTCAAGGGTGGTGCGCCAGCCGTGGCCTGTCGCCGGCCGGGTGGCCGAGAACAAGCCATCGCCGGTCACCCGGGTGTGGATCTCGATGGCCCCCGGGTCTTGAACTTGTGTACGTTCCGCCCATCAGACATGCAGCAAACGTGGGGGGTATCCATGCCGTTCGGCATGTCGTACGGCCGCGGAAGCGGCACACCAGGCAGCGGGGCACGAGGCAGACGTCGGCTGACGGTCGGCGTGACGAGCATGGCGCTGATCGCCGGCGGGGCGGGCCCGGTGTACGCGGAGAGCGGGGACGATCCCGTGCCCAAGGCACCGCGGATCACGTCCTTGGGGCCGTACGGCGAATGTGCCGCCGACCCGTGCGCCGGAGCGGGCGGGCCCGGGATGCCCGGCCGCTTCTCCTTCGCGCCGGACCCGGCCGACACGGACGTCACCGGTTACCGGTTCCAGCTCCTCGGAGCGCCGGCCCGGGACATCGGTGCGGCGGAGGCCGTCTCGTCCGAGGTGATCCCGGAGACCGACGGCGTGCACATCCTGTCCGTGCGGGCCAAGGACCGGGGCGACCGCTGGAGCGCACCGGCCGAGTTCCGGTTCAAGGTGAACCGGATCGAGGACGCCGGCCGATGGCGCTTCGACGACGGCCTGGCCGACCCGGCCGCCACCGTGGCCAAGGACTCCGCGCCCGTCGGCGAACCCGACGACGCAACGCTGCACACCGACGGCAGCGGTTGGTCGCCGCTCGCACGCGGCGGCGAGCAGGACAGGTCGCTGCTGCTCGACAGCAGGGACCCCCGCAAGCCGCAGGAGTACGCGGCCACCGAACGGCCCGTGCTCGACACCGCCGAGTCGTTCACCGTCTCCGCGTGGGCCTACCTCACCGACACCCGCGCCGACCGGGTCGTGCTGTCCGCGCCGGGTGAGCAGGAGGCCGCCTTCGCCCTCCACTACTCCGCGGCGGAGAAGAAGTGGGCCTTCCGGCGCGGCGCCCGGGACGAGGCCGGCACCGCGCACATCCGGTCGCTGGGTGAGGCGTCGAGCCCGCCGGTCCGCGTCTGGACCCATCTCGCGGGGGTGTTCGACACCAAGTACGACAGCGACCCGTCCAACGACACCGTGCAGCTGTTCGTCAACGGCCGGCCCCAGGGGCGGCCGGTGGTCGCCGCGGAGGCCGCGCCGTCGTACCGGCCGTGGCGCGCCACGGGGGGACTCCAGTTCGGGCGGTCCCGCACCGCCGGCGCGTTCCGTGACCACTTCCGCGGGCGCGTCGACGAGGTGGCCGTCACCCAGTGGGCGCGCACCGAGCGCGGCGTCCGCGCCGAAGCGCAGGTCACCGACAGCGGGAGCCCGGCCACCCCGCTGGTGGCCCACTGGGACGCGGCCGCGTCCGGCGGCTCACGGCTCCGGGAGGTGTCCCCCTACCCGGCCCGCGACATGAGGCTCTCGCCGACGGGTGCGGCCTTCCGGGCGGAGGACGGCTCACTCGCCCTGGACGGTACGAGCGGTCACGCGGCGGGCAGCGGCCCGGTCGTGGACGAGACCGGCTCGTTCACCGTCTCCGCACGCGTGCGGGTGGACGGCGCCGCGCTGGAGGCCAAGCCGGACGGCTACCGGGCGCTGGTCGCCGGGCAGCGCGCGGGGGCCGGTCACTCGTGGGCGCTGTGGATCCGCAAGCACGGCCCCGGTGCCTACGTGTGGGAGTTCTCCCGAGCGGCCCTCGCAGGGGACGGCACACCGGTCGAGGTGACCGTCTCCGGCAGCGAGCCGGCCCGGACCGACGCCTGGGTGGACCTCACCGGCGTCTTCGACGCCCACCAGCCGTGGAGCAGCCAGGAGAAGGGATCCGGCACGGGACAGCTCGCGCTGTACGCCGGCTTCTGGGACGTCACCCACGGCTGGTCCGGTGTAAACCGGTCGCGGCAGGGCACCGGCGAACTGACCGCCGGCGGCGTCGCCTCCGGCGGCTTCCTCCCCGGCGCGCTGAAGTCGCTGCGCGTGTGGACCGGAGCGATGACCGCCAACGAGGTGTTCCAGCAGGTCGTGACTCCCGAGGCCTGACACGGCGGTGCCCCCGCCGTCACGGCGGGGGCACTGGTTCACTTCGTCAGGTTCGGCGCCGGCTGCTGAGCCGGAGCCGGGGCCGGGGCCGGGGCCGTCGGGGTCAGGGGGGTCGCCGCCGCCGACTGCGGCGAGGTCGTGCTGGCGAAGGCCGACGGCGCCGCCATGCCCGCCGTCGGGTCCGGCTTCGGCTCGTCGTCGGCCTGCTGCGGCAGGCCGCCCACGATCCGGATGCCCTCCTCGTCGAAGGCCCGCTTGATGCGCCAGCGCAGCTCGCGCTCCACGCCCAGGGACTTGCCCGGCATGGTCTTGGCCGAGAGCCGGACCGTCATCGAGTCGAGCAGCACCTCGTTGAGGCCCAGGACCTCGACCGGGCCCCACAGGCGCTCGTTCCAGGGCTCCTCCTTGGCCATGGCCTCGCCCGCCGCGGTGATCACCGCGCGGATGTGGTCCAGGTCCTCCGAGGGGCGCACCGTGACGTCGACCGTCGCCGTCGACCAGCCCTGGCTCAGGTTGCCGATCCGCTTGATCTCGCCGTTGCGGACGTACCAGATCTCACCGTTGTCGCCGCGCAGCTTCGTCACCCGCAGGCCCACCTCGATCACCTCGCCGGAGGCGACGCCCGCGTCGACGGAGTCCCCGACGCCGTACTGGTCCTCCAGGATCATGAAGACGCCGGACAGGAAGTCCGTGACCAGGTTCCGCGCGCCGAAGCCGATCGCGACACCCGCCACACCCGCCGAGGCGAGCAGCGGGGCCAGATCGATGTTGAAGGCCCCGAGGATCATCAGCCCCGCCGTGCCGAGGATCAGGAACGACGCCACCGACCTCAGGACCGAGCCGATCGCCTCCGAGCGCTGCCGGCGGCGCTCCGCGTTGACCAGCAGGCCGCCGAGGGCCGTGCCCTCGACCGCCTGGGCGCTGCGGTTCATGCGCTCTATGAGCTTCGTCAGCGCCCGGCGGACCAGCATCCGCAGGACGAAGGCGACCACCAGGATCAGCAGGATGCGCAGTCCGGTGTTCAGCCAGGTGGACCAATTCTCCTCGACCCAGCCCGCGGCCTCGTTGGCCTGCTTCGCAGCCTCGTCGAGCGACACCGGCGCGGGGGTGGGGTCGGCAGCCAGTACGGCGGACCAGTGCACGGTGGGGTACCTCCAGGCGTGAAGAGCAGACAAAACAATCTAACGGGACAACGAGGGGGGTTCGTTGCCATGTTCGAGGGAGAGGTACGTCTCACCTGGGGATGACAAGAGGGTGTGGTCGAAAACACTCCGAGCCCGTTACCGGTACGTGGTGGCGCTTCGACCTGGCATGAGGAGAGACTGAGAGCAGATCGTCCCGGCGCGAGCCACGCGCCGCCGGCGTACAAGGAGGCATCCGTGCCGCATGTCCTGGTCCTCAACGCGTCGTACGAGCCCCTCGGCGTCGTACCGCTCCGCCGCGCGCTCGTCCTCGTCCTCGAGAACAAGGCCATATGCCTCGAGGAGTCCGGCGCCTTCATGCACAGCGCGACCCGTGCCATCGCGGCACCCAGCGTCGTCCGCCTCAAGCGGTTCGTTCGGGTCCCCTACCGGGGGCCCGTTCCTCTGACCCGCAAGGCCCTCTTCGCCCGCGACGGAGGGCGTTGCATGTACTGCGGTGGCGTCGCAACCAGCGTCGACCACGTCATCCCGCGCAGCCGCGGCGGACAGCACGCCTGGGAGAACGTGGTGGCCGCCTGCCGGCGCTGCAACCACGTCAAGGCCGACCGGCACCTGCGGGAGCTCGGCTGGCGGCTCCACCAGCAACCCGCCCCGCCCTCCGGCCTGGCCTGGCGCATCATCGGGACCGGTCATAGGGACCCGCGCTGGCTGCCCTACCTGCAGCCGTACGGCGCGGACGACGCCATGGCCCGGATCGACGGCATCTCCGCCTGATGCCCACGGTCCGGGCCTTTGCGTTGCCCCGGGCCCGGACCCCGCACGGGACCGCCCGCCGTGGTCCCGGCCGTGCTCGCTCCGGCGGACGGGCCCGTGACCCGGGCCCCACGCCGTATCCGCGGCTACGGAGCGACCGCGTACGCCTCCACCCCGTGGAGCGAGATGCCGAACCGCGTCGCGCGCTCGTCGCCCTGCACGCGCAGGAACCGGGTGGCCGGGGCGTCCATGCGGACCGCCTCGCGACCTCCCTTGCCGTCCCGCACCGTCGCCGCCGTGCGCCAGGTGCGGCCGTCCGCCGACACCTGGATGCGGTACTTCGCCGCGTACGCGTCCTGCCAGTGCAGCACCACCTGGCCGAGGCGGGCGGGCCGCGGCAGCTCCGCCTGCCACCAGGCGCCGTCCTCCGCGGGCGACGACCAGCGGCTCGCCGGGTCGCCGTCGTTCGCGGCCGCCGCCGGGAAGTCGGGGGTCTCGTCGCCGGAGGAGGACGCCGTCGCCGTACGGGCCAGGTCGGGACCGCCGGTCGCCGGGTAGGCGCGCACGGTCAGGGTGCGCTCCTCGCCGGCGAAGGCCAGCGTTACGCGGTACTCGCCCGCGGGGGTGCCCTTCGGGACGGTGATCGCGACCGGGACGGTGGCCGCCGTACCGCGCGGGACGGTCGTCCGCTTAGGGACGGTGACCTTCAGGCCCTTGGGGGCCCTGGCCGTGAGCGCGCCGCGCACCTCGCCCGGGCGCTGCGCCGACAGCACGACGTCCACCCGCTGCGGCGCGCCGCCGATCACCGCGTCCGTCTCCGTGCGCCCGAGCTCCAGCCGGGCCTGCGGCTCGTCGGCGAACCACGGAACCAGGGCCCGGACGTCCACGGGAGCGCCGGTCCAGGTGACGCGGACGGCGTCCGCGCGCAGGCCCCGTGCCGCGGCCTGCGTCCAGCCCGTGGGGGACAGGGCGCCCAGCCGCCGCCAGCCCTCGCCCGGTACGTGCACCTCGACGCTGCCGTCCGCCGGCCCGCCCGTCGCGGGCACCGCCATCGCGGTCACCGCCTCCAGGGGCCGCGGCCGGTCCAACTGCACCGTGTACGCCGTCGGCGCGCGCCGGGCGCCGCCCGCGTCGCGTGACGCCCCCGTCCACGCCGCCCCTTCCGTGACGGCCCGCTCCAGGAACGGGTCCAGCACCCCGCGGCCCACCTTCACGCCACCGGCCCGCAGCGCCGTGCGCAGCGGTTCCAGCTCCAGGGAGGCGCGCCACGCGGCCGCGCCGTCGCCCCGCGACTGGGCCTGGAGCATATCCACGGCGGCCTCTCCGGCGCGGCCGTAGCGCGCGAGCTGCTCCAGCCAGGGCCGTACCTCGTCGTCCAGCCGGCCCTCCGCCGCGCCCGCCAGCCGCTGCGGGGCCTCGCGCATCACCGTGAAGGCGGCGCGCAGCTCCCGGGCGGCCCGGTCCCGGGCCGCCGCGTCCGGGGTGGCGCGCGTACGCCAGAAGGCGCTGAGCAGCGGGCGCAGGTAGGCGGACTCCTCCGGGCTGAGGATGGAGGAGGCGTCGTTCCCGGCGAGGGCGGCGAGCGCCTCGCGGGTGCGCGCGTCACCGCCCGCCAGGTCGTCGATCGCCGCCCGCCACGACTCCTGGGCGCGGTAGCCCTTGGGGTTCCAGGCGAAGTCGGCGGCGGTGAAGAGCGGGATGCGGGAGGCGGCGGCCTGCTCCATGGCGTTGGCCAGCAGCACCGCCGACCCGGCCGCGACGGCCGGCTCCCGCCCGGTGTACGGGCCGAGGAAGATACGGTCCTGCGCGTAGTCGTTGACCGGGTAGTTGTCCATGGTGACCAGCGGGTGGTGCTTGAACGCGTCGCGCGCACCGGCCAGTTCGCCGCCGGTGATGGTGCGCGGCACGACCCCGACGCCCGTCCACGCGACCTGCACGCGCGGGTCCAGCTCGGCGGCGAGGGCCGAGCGGTACTCGGTGGCGCCGTCCTGGTAGTACTCGGTCGGCATCAGCGACAGCGGCTCGGCGTCCGGGTGCCGGACGGCGAGGTGGCGCGCCAGTTCGGTCGCCACGCGCGCGTGCGCCCGGGCGGCGGACGCGGGGCCGGAGCCGAAGGTGTCGGCGTCCCGGGAGCAGTGCCACTCGTCGTAACTGGCGTCCTGGAACTGGAGCTGGAAGGCGCGCACCCCGAGCGCGTACATCGCGTCGACCTTGCGCTTGAGCGCCTTGACGTCGTCCTCGGAGGCCAGGCACATCGACTGCGCGGGAGCCACCGCCCAGGCCAGCGTCACGTGGTTGCGGCGGGCGCGCTCGGCCAGCTCGCGGAACTCGGCGCGCTGCGCCGCGGGGTAGGCGTCGCGCCACTGCGCCTGGCGGTACGGGTCGTCGCCGGGCGCGTAGAGGTACCGGTTCTGCTTGGTGCGGCCCATGAAGTCGAGCTGCGCGAGGCGCTGCGCGTGGCTCCAGGGCTGTCCGTAGAAACCTTCCGCCATGCCGCGTACGGCGGTGCCCGGCCAGTCGCGCACCATGACGCCCGGCACGGCCCGGCGGCCTGCCGCGGTCGTCGTCACCAGCTGCCGCAGCGTCTGGACGGCGTGGAAGAGGCCGTCCTCGCCGACGCCGTCCAGGGCGACGGTGTCCCGGCCGCCGTGGCGGCCGGTCGCGATGCGGTAGCCGCCGGACGGCAGGTCGGCGCGTTCGGGCGCGCGCAGGGCGCGCAGCGCGTTCTGCGCGCCGGGTCCGCCCATCAGCACAACCGGTCCGGGGCCGGCGACGTCCGGCCCGGTGCGGACCGTCCGCACGCCCGCCCCGCGCAGCACGTCCTCGACGGCCCGCACGGCGTACGGATCCGCGCCCTCGCCCACGACGACGGTCACGTCCTCGCCGAGCGGTATCGCGGCGCCGGCCGGGCGCAGGGACTGGGGGCGCGGCCACACGGCGGGCGGCCGCGCGCCCGTGCGGCCGGGGTCGGGCACGGCGGCGGAGGGGGAGCCGGGGTCGCCGGGGGCGGCGAGCGCACCCGGGGCGCCGCCCAGCAGGCCACTGATCACGGCGACCGCGACGGCGGTGGCGGTCCGCTTCCTGCGCCCGAACTGCACGCGCGTCTCCCCTCGTCTTTCGTCGTTCCGCGAGTAGCTTGGCCGGTGGCTGAACCGGACGGTTTCGAGCCCACCACCCCCTCGCCGGAGGTGTCAATGTGCGTGGCCGTTGTGTCGTATTTGCCTACCGGGGTACGAGCGGAGGCCCAACTCCCGCCCCCCACGCGCCCTGTGACGCACGCCACGTAGGACGGATGCGACGGCGTGCGCTGGGTAGGGCTGCTGTGTCCCCTGTTCAGCGGTGCCCCGTGCCCGCACCGCACGCACCCCCCGAGGAGGCCACCGTGGCCGCGTCCGCCCAGCTCCTGATGTCCGCCCTCTCCAAACAGGTCCCGGGCCCGGCACCCGCTCCCGCCGGTCCCCTCATGAGCGAGCCGCCGTTCGCCGGCTCCACGCCCCTCACCAGCGAGCCGCCGCTCGCCGACGCCACCCCGCTGACCAGCGAACCCGCCCTCACCGACTTCACCCCCCTCACCAGCGAGCCGACCGCGCACCGCACGGCCGGCGGACCGGAGTCCCCAGGAGCCTGAATGACCCTTGCCCGGCTCGCCGCGCTGCACGGTGTCGCCACCGCGTACTCCCCGTCCGCGGGCGTCACCGTCCCGGTCCCCGACGCCACGGTGGTCGAGGTGCTCGCCGCCCTGGACGTCGATGCCACCACCCCGGAGGCGATCCGCGCCTCCCTGGCGGCCGTCGAGGAGACGTGCGCACGGCGGCTGCTCCCGCCGACGCTGGTGCTGTGGAAGGACGCCGCACCGCGCCTGCCGCGCCCCCTCGTGGCCCTCCCGCCGGGCACCGCCCTGCGGCTCACCACCGAGGACGGCACCACCCGGGAGCCGGGCGACTGGGGGGCGCTGCCGCTCGGGGTCCACCGGCTGCAGGCGCGGGCGGGCGACGGGCGCACCGCGCACTGCACGCTCGTCGTGGCCCCCGCGCGCGTGCCGCAGCCCCCCGCGCGCGGCTTCGGCCTCCTGGTGCAGCTGTACTCGCTGCTGTCCTCCCGCTCCTGGGGCATGGGCGACCTGGGCGACCTGCGCGAGCTGGCGGACTGGGCCGGGCGGGCGCTCGGCGCCGGGTTCGTGCAGGTCAACCCGCTGCACGCGGCCGTGCCCGGCACCCCCACCGACCCCTCCCCGTACCGGCCCTCCTCCCGGCGCTTCCCCGACCCCGTGCACCTGCGCGTCGAGGACGTCCCCGAGTACGCGTACGCGCCCGCCCACCTGACGGCCGAGGGCCGCGCCGAGCTCGACGCGCTCGTCGCCCGCGCCGGCGAGCTGCGCGAGAAGGTGCTCCGCAAGGGTGAGCTGATCGACCGGGACGCGGTGTGGGTGCTCAAGCGCCGCGCCCTGGAGCTGCTGTGCGCCGTGCCGCTCGGCCCCGGCCGCCACGCCTCCCTGCGGGGCTTCCGCGCCGCGCAGGGGCAGGCGCTGGAGGACCACGCCACCTGGTGCGCCCTGGTCGAGCGGTACGGCTCCGACCGCTCCCAGTGGCCCCGGGACCTGCGCGACCCGCGGTCCGCCGCCACCGCGCGCGAGCGCGAGGAGCTCGCCGACCGGATCGACTTCCACTGCCGGCTCGCCTGGCTCACCGACGAGCAGCTCGGCGCCGCCGCGCGGGCCGCCCGGGAGGCGGGCATGGACGTCGGGATCGTCCACGACCTCGCGGTCGGCGTGCACCCGGACGGCGCGGACGCCTGGGCGCAGGCGGACGCGTTCGCCGCCGGCATGTCGGTGGGCGCCCCGCCGGACGCGTTCAACGCGCGCGGCCAGGACTGGGGCCTGCCGCCCTGGCGGCCCGACGCGCTCGCCGCCTCCGGCTACACCCCCTACCGGGACGTGCTGCGCGGGCTGCTGCGGCACGCGGGCGCCCTGCGCATCGACCACGTGATGGGCCTGTTCCGGCTGTGGTGGGTGCCCGAGGGCCGTGAGCCCACCGAGGGGACCTACGTCCGGTACGACGCCGACGCCATGCTCGCCGTCCTCGCCCTGGAGGCCCACCGCGCCGGTGCCGTGGTGATCGGCGAGGACCTCGGGACGGTGGAGCCCGGCGTGCGGGAGGCCCTCCAGCGCCGCGGTGTCCTCGGCACGTCCGTGCTGTGGTTCGAACGCGACTGGGAGGGCGACCGCAGGCCGCTGCCCCCGGAGACCTGGCGCGCCGACTGCGTGGCCACCGCCACGACGCACGACCTGCCGTCCACGGCCGCCCGTCTGACCGGGGAGCACGTCGAGCTGCGCCACCGGCTGGGCCTGCTCACCCGGCCGCTGGAGCAGGAGCGGGCCGAGGACGCGACGGACGCCGCCGAGTGGCTGGCCTACCTGGAGGAGCTGCGGCTCCTGCCGGCCGGTGGCCCGCGCGACGAGGAGGCGGAGATCCGCGCCTTCTACCGCTTCCTGCGGCGCACGCCCGCGCGGATGGCCGGGGTGTGGCTGCCCGACGCGGTGGGCGACCGCCGCCCGCAGAACCTGCCCGGCACCTGGGACCAGTACCCGAACTGGCGGCTGCCCGTCGCCGACGCCGAGGGCCGGCCGGTCAGCCTGGAGGAACTGGCCTCCTCGCCCCGGCTGCACGCCCTGATGGCGGAGATGCGGGCCCCCGCGGGGCCGGCCGAACCGGCACCGGCACCGGCGGCGGCACCGGAGGCGGAGCCCCCTATGGGACCCCCGGGCGCGCGGCGTCGTTAGGCGTTCGCTAGGTTGGCACCGTGGACAAGAAGAACGCCCTGCGCGCCGGCGCCGTCGCGGCCGGTACGACGCTGATGATGCTGCTCATGTCGTCCCCCGCGCTCGCGCTCGTCCGGGACGACGGTGACGACCCGGGCAGCGGCCTGAGCGTGATCGACACGCTGGGCCTGTTCGTGGGTGCCCCCATCCTGCTGTTCCTGGTCATCGCCGGGCTCGTGATGGTGCTCGACAAGTCGAGGAAGCAGAGCTAGGGACCGCACCGCCTTCTCTTCCGTAGGCGCTGCACAGCGGGATGCCGCTGTGCGGCGCCTATGTGCGTTCCACCCCTCGCGGCGTCCGTCCGGACTCCACGCCGGGCGCCCCATGCCGGGCGCCGCACGCCGCAGGCCGCACGCCGGGCGCCCCCCCGGGTGCTGCACACCGGGCGCCCCACGCCGCAGGCCGCACGCCGGGGGGGCTACGCGCCGGTGGCCGTGAGGAGCTTGCGCAGCAGGGCCGACAACTGCTGCGCCTCCGTCTCGTCCAGGGCCGCCGCCTCCAGGGCCGCACGCTGCACCGCGAGCCCGGCCGCCACGGCCTCGTCCACCAGCTCGCGGCCCCGCTCGGTGAGCGTCACCCGCAGCCCGCGGCGGTCGTGGGGGTCGGGGCTGCGGAACAGCAGTCCGGCCCGCTCCAGTTTGTCCAGGCGACCGGTCATGCCTCCGGTCGTCAGCATCAGCGTCGCCGACAGCTCCCGCGGCGACAGCGTGTACGGCTCTCCCGACCGTCGCAGTGTCCCCAGGACGTCGAACTCGCCACGAGCGATGCCGTAGGGCGCGTACGCCTTCTCCATACGGGTCCCCATCGTGTGGGCGAGCCGGTAGATGCGCCCGAAGACGGCCATCGGCACGGTGTCGAGGTCGGGGCGTACCACCGCCCACTGCGCGATGATCGCGTCGACCGGATCCGGCGCGGCCGGCCCCGGTGCGGCCGGGTGCTGGGCGGCCGGGTCCTGTTCCCGGAGGCGGGGCTCGGGGCGGGGTGTCGAGGTCATGGCCGCAGTTTCCCTTCACCGGCGGAGCGGATCAAAAAAGTTGCTTGCAAGTAAGTAGCTTAGGACTAAGCTACTTAGCGCTGAGCCAATCGAGGGGGGAAACCACCGATGTCCCGCAAGGCCGCCGTCGTCACCCTGACCGCACTGGCCCCCGTTTCCTGGGGTTCCACCTATGTCGTCGCCACCGAGCTGCTGCCGCCCGACCGGCCGCTGTTCACCGGGCTGATGCGGGCACTGCCCGCCGGTCTGGCGCTGCTGGCGCTCACCCGGACGCTGCCGCGCGGGGTGTGGTGGTGGAAGTCGGCGGCGCTCGGGGCCCTGAACATCGGGGCGTTCTTCCCGCTGCTGTTCCTCGCCGCCTACCGCCTTCCGGGCGGGGTCGCCGCCGTCGTCGGCTCGGTCGGCCCGCTGTTCGTCGTCGGGCTCGCCGCGCTCCTGCTGGGCGAGCGGCCCACCGTGCGGTCGCTGCTCGCCGCCGTCGCCGCCGCCTTCGGCGTGAGCCTCGTCGTCCTGAAGGCCGGCGCCGCCTTCGACCTCGTCGGCGTGCTCGCGGGGCTCGCCTCCGCCGCGTCGATGTCGGCGGGCACGGTGCTGACCAAGCGGTGGGGCCGCCCCCAGGGGGTCGGCCCGCTGGCCATGACCGGCTGGCAGCTGAGTGCCGGGGGTCTGCTGATCGCTCCCGTCGCCCTGCTGGTGGAGGGCGCGCCGCCGGCCCTCGACGCACGGGCCGCCGCCGGCTACGCCTACCTCGCACTCGCCAACACCGCCGTCGCGTACTGGCTGTGGTTCCGCGGGATCGAGCGGCTGACGGCGACCGCCGTGACGCTCCTCGGCCCGCTCTCGCCCCTCACGGCCGCCGTGCTCGGCTGGGTGCTGCTCGGCCAGGCGCTGGGCCCGGTGCAGCTGCTCGGGATGGTGATCGCCTTCGGTGCGACGCTGGCCGGCCAGTGGACCCCGCGGCCCCGTCCTATGTTCAGCTCGGCTGAAAGGAATGCTCAGAAAGTTTCGATGGACCTGGAGGGATCGCCGGTGCGACGGTAGGGCGACCGCACAGGACGCGCCGGAAAGCGCGCAGGAGAAGGGATCCCCGTGGCAGTTGTGGACCGTGTCCGATCCGATTCCGCGCGGACGGCGACCGCGAAGAGGGCGGGGCAGGTGTCCGGCCTCGGTCTCCTCCTCGCGGGCGTCGCGACGGTCGTCTGGTCCGGCAGCTTCGTCACCTCCCGGGCCCTGCACGACTCCGTGCCACCGGTCCAGGCCGCCTTCTGGCGCTGGATCGTCGCCCTCCTCGCCGCCGCCCCCTTCGCCGCCGGCGCGGCCTGGCGCCAGCGCCGCCTCCTGCGCCGGCACATCGGCTTCGTGACGCTCGCCGCGCTGCTCGGCGTCACCGTCTACAACACCCTCGTCAACCAGGCCGGCATGACCACCTCCGCCGGGACCATGGGCATGGTCATGGCCGCCGCGCCCGTCCTCATGGCGGTGTACGAGCGCCTCGGCGGCGCCCGGCTCGGCCCGCGCCGGGTGGCCGGCCTGCTGATCGCCTGCGCCGGAGTGGTGCTGCTGGTCGGCAGGGGCTCCGCGGCGGCCGACTTCGCCGCCGACGACCTGTGGATCGTGGCGGCGGCCGTCTGCTTCGCGTCCTACAGCGCCCTGCTCAAGCGGCGGCCCGCGGAACTCGGCGGACCGGCCTTCCTCCTCGCGACCTTCGTGCTGGGGGCGCTGATGCTGCTGCCGGCGTACGGCGCCAGCCTCGCGGTGCAGGGTGGCTTCGAGGCGTCGGCGGGCACGATCGGGCCGCTGGTGTACGTCGGCGTCTTCTCCTCGGCGCTCGCCTTCTTCGCCTGGAACAAGGCCGTCTCCCTGATCGGCGCGGCGCGGGCGGGAGTCGTGTACTACCTCCAGCCGGTGTGCGTGGCGCTGCTGTCGTGGCTGCTGATCGGCGAGGCGATGGGGGCGCTCCAGGCGGTGTGCATGGTGCTGATCCTGGGCGGCGTGGTGCTGGGGGCGAGCCGGAACAGCTGAGGGCACCGGCGACGTGAGGGCCTCGTCCGCCGGCCGGCCGCCGGCGGACGAGGCCCTCACATGCCCGGGGAGGCGGGGCCGGGGGAGCCGGGGGACCCCGGAGGCGCGGGCACGCGGGGGACGCGCGTGCCCGCCGTACGGAAGAGACCGGGAGCGGGCCGGGGGACAGCGACCCGGGGGAGCGGTCCGGAGGGGGAGCGGGGAGCGGGCGGGAGGCGGTGTCGCGGTCAGCAGTTGACGACGTACCAGACGGGGTCCCAGTTGTAGCGGGAGCTCGCCGAGTAGGCGCCCGGGGTGGTGTGGATGACGTTCCGGTTGCGGTCCAGGAACTGGGCCCGCGTGCCCGGCGTCTGGTTGTTGATCCAGGAGCCGTCGCCGGTCCAGTTCTCCAGCGTGTACGTGGCGCACCGGTACAGGTTGAACTGCGCGCCGGTGAAGTCGGGTCCGGTGAACATGCAGAAGTTCTGGGCCGGGCAGTCGGCGCGGGCCTGGCGTGCGCCGGGGAGCGGCAGCACGATCTCGCCCATGCCCGCGACCACGATCCGGTTGAGGGCCACCTGGGTGCCGCCCTGGCGGGCGACGTAGTGGTCCACCTGCCGCTGGAGCTCCTCCGCTTCGTCGTCGTCCAGGCCCGCCTCCTCCGCTTCGGCGGTGAAGCCGGGGTGGTGGCCGTGGGAGTGGCCGTGGGACTGGCCGGGGCCTGCGGGGGTGCTGGTCGCGGCGGATGCCGGCGCGGCCGGCCCGACCGCCGCGGCGGTCATGAGTGCCAGGACCGCGAACAGCGCCGCGGTCACCTTGCGCAATGCCATGCGGATTCCCCCTGCGGATCTTCCGGGACGAAAGCCCGTCGAACGCCCGCCGCGTCCGCGGCGGGCGTGACTCCGAGTGTCCGCGCCGCCGGGAGCGCCGGGCAACCGGATCCGGCGGCCGTGTCCGGTGGACGCCACAGTCCCTCCGGCGTGCCGACTGGCCGGAAAAACCCTTGTGTTGGGCCTCGCCGGCCGAGCGGCGGGTGAGCGGATAGGTTGCCCGGCATGACCGAGTGGGACATCAAGAAGCTCCGCATCCTGCGCACGCTCCGCGACCGCGGCACGGTGACCGCGACGGCCGAGGCGCTGCTGATGACCCCTTCGGCCGTCTCCCAGCAGCTGACCAACCTCTCCCGGCACCTGGGCGTGCGGCTGCTGGAGGCGCAGGGGCGGCGCGTGCGGCTCACCGACGCCGCCCACCTGGTGCTGCGCCACGCCGAGGCGGTCTTCGCCCAGCTGGAGCGGGCGGACGCCGAACTGGCGGGGTACCTCCAGGGCGAGGCGGGCGAGGTGCGCGTCGGGGCGTTCTCCACCGCCGTGCCGGCCCTGGTCGTCCCGGCGGTGCTGCGGTTGCGCACCGCTCACCCGGCCCTGGAGGTGCGGGTGCGGGAGGCCGAGGCGGCCGAGGCGTACGAGCTGCTGTCCGCCGGTGCGGTGGACCTCGCGCTGTCGCTGGCCGCGCACGCACCGACCGCCCGGGACCCCCGCTTCACCCGGGTGCCGTTGCTCGCCGACCCGCTGGACGTGGCCCTGCCGGCGGGGCACCCGCTCGCGGGCGAGGCGGGGTTGCGGCTGGCCGACCTGTCGGGGGAGCGGTGGATCTTCGGAGGCAGCGGCCCCTGGTCGGAGATCACCACGGCGGCCTGCGAGGCGGCCGGCTTCCTGCCCGAACAGGCCCACTCGGCGGCCGGGTGGACGGCGATCCTGGCGATGGTGGAAGCGGGCATGGGAGTCGCCCTGGTGCCCCGCATGGCGGCCGCGGAGCGGTCCACGGGCGTGGTGATGCGGGTCCTGGAGGCCGACCAGCCGCGCCGCCACGTGATCGCCGCGGTCCGGCGCGGCTCGGAGTCCGCCCCGGCGGTCGCCCGCGTGCTGACGGCCCTGCGCGAGGCCGCGTCCCTGCGGTAGCCGGGCACCGCGTACCGCGGCGGCACCCGCGGCGGACACATGCCCCTTCCGCGGCGCCTTCCCCGGCCGGGGCATCACCCGTATGCGCCGACGCCGCGCACCGCGCTCCGGAAGCCGACGACGAAAGGGGCGCCCTCCACAAGGGAGGGCGCCCCTTCCGCTCACTCGCGAGGAACCGTCACACGCCCGCGGCGGCGTCCGCGGCCTGGGCCTTCAGGGCGCGTTCCACGCCCGAGCGGGACTCCGAGACCAGGCGGCGCAGCGCCGCGTTGGGCTCGGCGCTCGCGAGCCAGGCGTCCGTCGCGTCCAGGGTCTCCTGGGAGACCTGGACCGCCGGGTACAGCCCGACCGCGATCTGCTGTGCCATCTCGTAGGACCGGGACTCCCACACGCCCTTGACGGCCGCGAAGAACTTCTCCGTGTACGGGGCGAGCAGGTCGCGCTGGTCCGTCTGCACGAACCCGCCGATGACCGCCTCCTGCACGGCGTTGGGGAGCTTGTCGGACTCCACGACCGAGGCCCACGCCTCGGCCTTGGCCTCCGGCGTCGGACGCGCCGCCCGCGCCGTGGCCGCGTGCCGCTCGCCCGCCGCGGTCCGGTCGCGCTCGTGCTCCGCCGCGATCTCCGGCTCGTCGTACACGCCCGTCGCCGCCAGCCGCTCCACGAAGGCCCAGCGCAGCTCGGTGTCCACGACCAGGCCCTCGATCGTCTCCCGGCCCTCCAGCAGCGCGGCCAGCAGGTCGAGCTGCTGCGGCGTGCGCGCGGTCGCGGCGAAGGCCCGCGCCCAGGCGAGCTGGTGGTCGCTGCCCGGCTCCGCGGTCCGCAGGTGCGTCAGCGTCGCCTCGGTCCAGCGCGCCAGGCCCGTCTCGCGCCACCCGGGCGCCGCGTACAGGTCGAGGGCCAGCTTCACCTGGCGGTGCAGCGACTGCACCACGCCGATGTCCGACTCCTTCGCGATGCCCGACAGCACCAGCTCCAGGTAGTCGCGCGTGGCCATCTCGCCGTCCCGGGTCATGTCCCAGGCCGAGGCCCAGCACAGCGCGCGCGGCAGGGACTCGGTGAAGTCGCCGAGGTGCTGGGCGACGACCTTGAGGGACTCCTCGTCGAGGCGCACCTTGGCGTACGACAGGTCGTCGTCGTTGAGGAGCACCACGGCCGGGCGGGTGCGGCCCTCCAGCTGCGGCACGGCGGTCAGCTCGCTCGCCTGGATGTCCATCTCGATCCGGTCCGTACGGACCAGCTTGCCGTCCTGGAGGTCGTACAGGCCGATCGCGATGCGGTGCGGCCGCAGCACCGGCTCGCCCTTCGCGCCGGCCGGCAGCGCCGGGGCCTCCTGCCGCACCGCGAACGAGGTCATGACCCCGTCCCCGTCGACCTCGATCCGCGGCCGCAGCACGTTGATGCCGGCCGTCTCCAGCCACGCCTTGGACCACGTCCGCAGGTCGCGTCCGGAGGTCTCCTCCAGCGCGCCCAGCAGGTCGGACAGGCGCGTGTTGCCGAACGCGTGCCGCTTGAAGTACGCCTGCACGCCGCGGAAGAACTCGTCCTCGCCGACGTACGCCACCAGCTGCTTGAGCACGGACGCGCCCTTGGCGTAGGTGATGCCGTCGAAGTTGACCAGCACGTCGTCCAGGTCGCGGATCTCGGCCATGATCGGGTGCGTCGACGGGAGCTGGTCCTGCCGGTACGCCCAGGTCTTCATCGAGTTCGCGAACGTGGTCCACGAGTGCGGCCAGCGCGAGCCGGGCGCGGCGGCCTGGCAGGCGATCGAGGTGTACGTGGCGAACGACTCGTTCAGCCACAGGTCGTTCCACCACTCCATGGTGACGAGGTCGCCGAACCACATGTGGGCGAGCTCGTGCAGGATGGTCTCGGCGCGCACCTCGTACGCCGCGTCCGTCACCTTGGAGCGGAAGACGTACTGGTCGCGAATGGTCACCGCGCCCGCGTTCTCCATCGCGCCGGCGTTGAACTCCGGCACGAACAGCTGGTCGTACTTGGCGAACGGGTACGCGTAGTCGAACTTCTCCTGGAACCAGTCGAAGCCCTGCCGGGTCACCTCGAAGATCGCGTCCGCGTCGAGGAACTCGGCGAGCGACGGACGGCAGTAGATGCCCAGCGGCACGACCTGCCCGTCCGGACCCTCGTACGTGCTGTGCACCGCGTGGTACGGGCCGACGATCAGCGCCGTGACGTAGGTGGACATGCGCGGCGTCGGCTCGAAGACCCAGACGTCGTCCTTGGGCTCCGGCGTCGGGCTGTTCGAGATGACGGTCCAGCCGGCCGGTGCCTTCACGGTGAACTGGAAGGTGGCCTTCAGGTCCGGCTGCTCGAAGCTGGCGAACACGCGGCGCGCGTCCGGCACCTCGAACTGGGTGTAGAGGTACACCTGGTCGTCGACCGGGTCGACGAACTTGTGCAGGCCCTCGCCGGTGTTCGTGTACGCGCAGTCCGCGACGACGGTCAGCTCGTTGCGGCCCTGCTTGAGGTGCTTGAGCGTGATGCGCGAGTCCCGGAAGACGGCCGCGACGTCCAGCGCGTGGCCGTTCAGGGTGACCTTGTGCACGGCCGGGGCCACAAGGTCGATGAACGTCTCCGCGCCCTCCTCGGCGGAGTCGAAGCGCACGGTGGTCACGGACCGGTAGGTGCCGCCCTCCTGTGCGCCGCTGAGATCGAGGTCGATCTCGTACGAGTCCACGGTGAGCAGCTCCGCCCGCTGCTGCGCCTCTTCACGGGTCAGGTTCGTGCCAGGCACCCGGTCATCTCCTCGTTGTGTGACGTTTCCGGTCATCCTTCCACGGACGCCGAAGGCCGCCCCACGGTTATCGCGGGGCGGCCCTTCGTGGCGTTCTGCGCCGGCGTCAGCCGTTCAGCTCGGCCGCGACCAGCTCCGCGATCTGCACCGCGTTCAGCGCGGCGCCCTTGCGGAGGTTGTCGTTGGAGACGAACAGGGCGAGGCCGTGGTCGACGGTCTCGTCGGCCCGGATCCGGCCCACGTACGAGGCGTCCTTGCCGGCCGCCTGCAGGGGGGTGGGGATCTCGGAGAGCTCCACGCCCTCCGCGTCCTTCAGCAGCTCGTACGCGCGCTCGACGCTGATCGGGCGCTCGAAGCGGGCGTTGATCTGGAGGGAGTGGCCGGAGAAGACCGGGACGCGCACGCAGGTGCCGGAGACCTTCAGGCCGGGGATCTCCAGGATCTTGCGGGACTCGTTGCGGAGCTTCTGCTCCTCGTCCGTCTCGAAGGAGCCGTCGTCGACGATCGAGCCGGCCAGCGGCAGCACGTTGAAGGCGATGGGGCGCTTGTAGACGCCGGGCTCGGGGTACGTGACGGCCTCGCCGTCGTGGGCCAGCTCGGTGGCCCGCTCGGCGACGGCCTTGACCTGGCCGTCCAGCTCGGCGACGCCCGCCAGCCCGGAGCCGGAGACGGCCTGGTAGGTGGTGGCGACCAGGGCGGTCAGGACCGCCTCCTGGTGCAGCGGCTTCAGCACCGGCATGGCGGCCATGGTGGTGCAGTTCGGGTTGGCGATGATGCCCTTCGGCCGGTCCTTGACCGCGTGCGGGTTCACCTCGGAGACGACCAGCGGCACCTCGGGGTCGCGGCGCCAGGCGGACGAGTTGTCGATCACCACGGCGCCCTGGGAGGCGACCTTCTCGGCGAGGGCCCGGGAGGTGGCGCCGCCGGCGGAGAAGAGCACGATGTCCAGGCCGGTGTAGTCGGCCGTGGAGGCGTCCTCGACGGTCACGCCGTCCAGGACCGTGCCCGCGGACCGGGCGGAGGCGAACAGCCGCAGCTCGTCGACCGGGAAGTTCCGCTCGGCAAGGATCCTGCGCATGACCGTGCCGACCTGACCGGTGGCTCCGACGATTCCTACCTTCACGGGGACTCCTCCGTACGTGCTTGCGGCCCTGGTGCCGCTCCATGATGCGTCTCTCCACGCCCGCCTTGTCCAATTCATTGTCCGCGACGTGAGAAGGCGCACCACCGGCACGGGAAAGGGCGGGCGTCCGGCCGGACGCCCGCCCTCACTCACCGCGTGCGGGGTGTTACGGCGTGACCTTCTCGATCACGACGCTGCCGGTGCCGGCGGCCGTGCCGCGGGCGTTCAGCAGGGACACCTCGCCGAAGAAGCGCCGGCCCTCGGGAGCGGCGCCGTTCACCAGCACCTCCGCCGTGACCTGCGCGGACGCGCCGTTCGCCAGCTGCACGGGCCGGGTCTCGTCGACCTTGACCGTGCCGAGCGCGGACGAGAAGTACACGTCCTTGTAGTCGTACGTGGTCGACCCGGCCGGAACCGCGTACCCGTCGACGACGATCGTGTACGTGCCGGGGGCCGGCTTGACCAGGGAGACGCTCTCCTCGGAGTCGCCGTCCGCCGACTGGCCGACCTGCTTGCCGTCCCTGAGGACGGTCAGGTCCAGGTCGGCGCCCTTGTCGGAGGTGTTGCCGATGGCGACGTCGAGGCGCTCGACGCCCTCACCGACGGTCACCGTGCTGGTCTGCTGCTCGTGGTTCTTGATCGTCGGAGCGGCGACCTTGGCGGAGCCCAGCGGCCCGCCCTTCAGCTTGCCCTCCAGGGCGGCGAACGTGTTGGTGACCTTCCACTCGACGGGGGCCGGGGTGCCGGCCTTCGCCTCGGCGACGGTCTTGACCGCCGGGTCGAAGGAGGCGCCCAGCAGCGTCACGCCCAGCGTGAACGGGTTGTCCAGGTCGGGCGACGTACGGCGCGACTCGACCTCGATCTCCCAGACGCCCGGCTGCGGGTCGGCGTACGAGCGCAGGTCGGGGCGGCAGGTGTTCGCCGGGTTGTAGTGCGGGTAGCAGACGCTGGACGCGGTGTCCTCGACGGCCACGCCGTACGGGTGGACGGCGATGAACCGGGTCTGGCTCTTCTCCTTCAGCCCGCCGAGCGTGACCTCCAGCGACTTGGCGCCCTCGGGCACGGTCACGAAGTACGACTTCGAGAGGTTGCGCTGCACCGAGCCCTTCGCCGTGTACGTGAAGGACGGCTTGGCGAGCTGCTGCGAGGCGACCACCGTGGCGAGGATCTGCTTGTCGACGCCCTCGGTGTCCTCGTCGTCAACCTCCAGGATGGCGCTGTGCACACCGGCGGAGAGCGGCTTGGCCGTCACCTTCACGGTTACCGGCTCGTTCAGCGGCAGCACCACGGCGCCCGACCCGACCAGGTCGAAGGTGCCGTCGTTGTACTTCCAGTCCAGCTCGTGCCGGACGGGCCGGTCCGGGCCGCTGGTGCGGGTGATCGTGACGTCGTACGTCTTCTTCTGCTTGACCTTCAGGCCGCCCTCGCGGTCGTACAGGCCGGTGCCGAAGCCGGGCGTCTTCAGCGCGAAGTCGATCGCGGTGTCGACGGGCGCCTTGACCGCGTACTCGTGGGCGGTGGCGCCCGCGCGGATCGCCTTCCACGCGCCGACGACGTTCATCAGGCCGGAGCCCTGCTCGTGCGCCGCCATGCCGCTGATCTTCTTGGCGGTGCTGGTCAGCGCGGTGCGCAGATCGGCCGGCGGAAGGTCGATGTTCTTCTGCTTCGCGGCCGACAGCAGCAGCGCGCTCGCGCCCGCCGCCTGCGGCGAGGACATCGAGGTGCCGTTGAGCATGCCGTAGCCGGCGGGCAGCTTGTAACCGGCCTCAGCGACCGGCGCGCCGGGCAGCCAGGTCTGGATGGTGTTGATGGCGGAGCCCGGAGCCGAGATGGTCGGGACGAAGCCGCCGTCCTCGCGCGGGCCGCGCGAGGAGAAGTTGAACATCGCGTACGGCTTCTCGACCTCGGAGCCGTAGTTGGCGGCCCAGGTCTCCTTGGAGATCGCAGCACCGACGGAGATGACCTTGTCGGCCAGAGCCGGGTCGCCGATGGTGTTGGTGCCCGGGCCCTCGTTGCCCGCCGAGATGACCAGCTGGACGCCGTACTGGTCGATGAGGCGGGTGTAGAGCTCGGCGCGGGCGTTGTTGCCGTCGTTGAGGGCCGGCAGGCCGCCGATGGACATGTTGACGATGTCCACGCCGCGGTTGATGACCAGGTCGGCCATGCCCTCGGTGAGCGCCACGTTGGTGCAGCCGCCGCTCCAGGAGCAGGCGCGCGAGGAGACCAGCTTGGCGCCGGGCGCCGCGCCGTTCATCTTCCCGCCGAACAGGCCGTTGGCGGCGGTGATGCCCGCGACGTGCGTGCCGTGCTCGGACTCGATGATGCCGACGTTGACGAAGTCGGCCTTCTTGCCGACCCAGGTCCCGCCCAGCGGGTCCATGGGGACGTCCTTGCGGATCTCGATGACGAACGGGATCCGCTCGGCGACCTCGGTGGACGGGTTGTCCGTGCCGAACCAGCCGATCTGGTGACCGTCCTTGTACGGCTTCATCGGCGTGTCGTCGGTGAAGTCGTTGTTGCCGTTCAGGTCGACGCGGACGGTGCCGGCCTCGGGGTCGTACAGCAGGCCCCAGACGTCGGTGGTGTCGCCGTCGCGGTTGACGTCGCCCTTCATGTCGCCGTTGGCGGTGATCGCCTCGGAGAACCGGCTGAAGTGGTACTTCCCGGCGGGCGCCGTCCAGGTGCGGCTCGCCGCCGTGAAGGCCGGGCCGTCGACCGGGGTGATCTGGGCGCGCCAGGTGCCGTCGTTGTCGGTGATCGGGTCGGTGGCCGTCACCCAGTCGACGATCTTGCGCTCGCCCGTGCTGGTCTTCTGCAGCGCGGGGTGACCCAGGTCGACACCGGAGTCCATGATGCCGATGGTCACGCCGCGGCCGTCGAACTTCGGGTTCTTCTTGACGAAGTCGACCGCGCCCGTCTCGAAGGACGGGTTGTACGGGTTCTTCGCGGGCGTCGTGGCGTCCGGACCCGGGTACGCGGCCGCCGTGGGGGTCACCTCCGCGCCCTGCGCCCGGTCGGCGGACGGCGTCGGGTCGTCCAGCTCGATCTCGTGCCTGAGGTCGATGCCGTGGACGCTCGGCAGGTCGGCCGCCGCGTCGAGGGCGGCCTCCGCCCGCGCGGTCGGCAGGGTGGCCCGGACGTAGCCGAGCTTGTCGTACGTCCGGCCGACCGACGCGCCCTGGACCGCGTCCAGTTGGGCGGCGACCTGCTCGGTCGCGCCGGGGGCGGTCGCGACCATGACGGTCACGGTCTTGTCGCCGCGGCCCTGCGCCTCGGCGAGCAGGTCGGCGTCGTCCGCGCCGAGCTTGTCGGTCGCGGCCTTGACCGGTGCGGTGCCTGCCGGGTCGTCGGCGGCGAACACCGGAGCGGTGCCGGCCGCGACCAGCGCGGCCACCAGGCCGGCGGCGGCGACGACGCGCGCCGTCCGTCTGTGGCCGGGGGTCGGGCTCCCTGGTATGGAGCCCTGGGATTCGAGGGTGGTCATCAGCATCCCTGTATGTGAAAGAGAGGGTCCGGTATGTGGTGCCGGATGACCGCTCACCCTTTCGTACGGAACAGGGTTTTGTGGAGGGTTGCTGGAGACGCGATGGGGGTCATGGCGTACATCCGCCACCGCGGGATGTACGCCACCGGGGACGAACGAGGTCAATCCCCCGGTTTCCGCAGGCAGTTAGGCCGACCGTTCAACTTTCCTTGCTGCGCGCGTAATGCCGCGACGCCTTCGCGCGGTTGCCGCAGACCGCCATCGAGCACCAGCGCCGGGTGCCGTTGCGCGAGGTGTCGAGGAAGTGCAGGACGCACGCCTCGTGGGCGCAGGCGCGGATCCGGTCGGGCGCGGTGTGCAGCAGGTGGAGGTAGTCGCGGGCGGCCAGCCAGCCGGGGCCCCAGGACGGGTCGGCGAACTCCGCCTCCTCGGCGGGGCCGCCGGGGCCGAGCACGGCCCGGATCCGGCCGTGTTCCAGCACCTCGTTCAGCCGGGCGGCCGCGGCGCGGTCGCCGGGGGAGGCGACGACGGCGGCGAGGGCGTCGCGCGCGGCGAGGGTGCGCTCCAGGGTGCGGGCGTCGGCCCGGAAGCGGCCGCCGGTGTCGAGGCCGTTGGCCGCCAGCCACACCGCCAGCCCGGCGGTGCCGGTGAGCAGGTCCTGCTCGGCGCCCTCGTGGACCCATCGGGTGTTGAGCAGGTCCAGGGATACCGGCTCGCCGACGAGCGGGCGCGGATCGGATGCGGCCATCGGTGGCGGTTCCTTCCCTGCCGTGCACATCTAACCCCTCAATCGTACGTGACCGGTTGCACGCCGATCTTCTAACCCCTAAAGTTTATTTCAACGGTTAGAGATCGACCGGCGAAAGGGATCAGCCATGACCGCGATCACCACGACCACGCTGCGCACCGGCCACATCGGCCTGAACGTCACCGACCTCGCACGCTCCCTCGCCTTCTACGGGGACCTCCTCGGCTTCCAGGTGCTCCGCGAGGGCAAGGAGGACGGCCGGCGGTTCGCCTTCCTCGGCCGGGACGGCCGGGTCGAGCTCGCCCTCTGGCAGCAGGCCGACGGCCCGTACGCCCCCGCCCGCGCCGGCCTCCACCACCTCGCCTTCGAGGCCGAGAGCCTGGACGGGGTCCGGGAGGCCGAGGCCCGGCTCACGGCGCACGGCGTCGACTTCGCCCACGACGGCGTCGTCGCCCACGCCGAGGGCGCCGCCTCCGGCGGGATCTTCTTCCACGACCCCGACGGCACCCGCCTGGAGATCTACGCGCCCAGCGGCGCCGAGGGAGCCCCCGCCCCCTACGCCGCCGCCCCCACCTGCGGTTTCTTCTAGGAGGCAGCCATGTCCGGCCCTTACCACGAGGGCTCGCTCGCCGTGCAGCGCCGCCTCGGTGTGCGCGAGCTCGCCGACCACGTCGGCCGTTCCATCGGCCCGGGCATCCGCCCGGTCGCCGCCGCCTTCCTGGAGCTCCAGCCCCAGCTGGTGCTCGGCGCGGCCGACGACGAGGGCCGCGTCTGGAGCTCCCTGCTCACCGGCGCGCCCGGCTTCGTGCGGGCCACCGGACCGCACGCGGTGTCGGTCGCCGGCGGCGTACCGGACGGCGACCCGCTCGCCGCCGTGCTCACCCGGCCCCCCAAAGCACCCGACACCTCCGGCGGCGCCCCCGTCGATCCCGGCGTCCCCGTCGGCACGATCGCCCTCGACCCGCGCACCCGGCGCCGGATGCGGCTCAACGGCACGGCGCGGCCCAGCGCGCGCGGCCTCACCATCGCGGCGCGGGAGGTCTTCTCCAACTGCCCCAAGTACCTCCAGCAGCGCGAGCTGCTCGGCGCCGGGAGCGGCCGGGGGAGCGGAGCCGTGCGCCACGGCGAACGTCTCACCGCCGCGCAGGGCGCGTTCGTCCGCGCGGCCGACACCTTCTTCATCGCCACCGTCGCGCCCGGGCACGGCGCCGACGCCAGCCACCGCGGCGGCAACCCCGGCTTCGTACGCGTCACGTCGCCCACCGAGCTGAGCTGGCCCGACTACCGGGGCAACGCGATGTTCCTGACCCTCGGCAACCTGGAGGCCGACGGCCGGGCCGGGCTGCTGTTCCTCGACTGGACCGGCGGCACCACGCTCCAGCTCACCGGCACCGCGCGCACCGCGTTCGACACCGGCGGACGCACCGTCCGCTTCACCGTCGAGCACGTCCTGGAGCGGGAGGGTGCCAGCCCGCTGCGCTGGTCCGCGCCCGCGTACTCACCCGCCAACCCGGAGGTGATCAAGGAAGGCTGAAACGCGCTCAACCCCGCGGCCCCGCGCAACTCCCCCCGCCCCGGCGGAGTCCTGTCCGGCGACCACAGTCGAGGAGCGAGGGGAACGCACATGGCGATACGGAAGAGGGCGCTGACGGCGGCGATGGTGACGGCGGCCCTCGCCGCCACCGCCTTCACCGTCCCGGCGGCCGCGCACACGGGCACCACCGCGGACCACGCGAAGGCCCGGGCGGACCACACGAAGACCCAGGCGGCCCTGGAGGCCGTCGTACGGGAAGGGGTGCCCGGCGCGCTCGCCCAGGCACAGGATCGCGACGGCACGTGGAACGGCGCCGCCGGGGTCGCCGATATGCGCACCGGACGCGAGCGCATGCCCCGGGACCGCTACCGCGTCGGTTCCATCACCAAGACGTTCGTCGCCACCGTCGTCCTGCAGCTGGAGGCCGAGGGCAGACTCGACCTGGACGACACCGTCGAGCGGTGGCTGCCCGGCGTCGTGCGCGGCAACGGCCACGACGGCCGGAAGATCACGATCCGCCAGCTGCTCAACCACACCAGCGGCATCTACAACGTCACCGCCGACCCCGGCTTCCAGAAGAAGGTCTTCGGCCCGGACTTCCTCCAGCACCGCTACGACACCTGGACACCAAGGCAGCTCGTGGCCATCGCGATGCAGCACGGGCCCGACTTCGCGCCGGGGACGGACTGGAGGTACTCCAACACCAACTACGTCCTCGCCGGCATGGTCATCGAGAAGGCGACCGGGCGGCCGTACGGGAAGGAGGTCGAACGCCGCATCCTCACCCCGCTGAAGCTGCGTGCCACGAGCGTGCCGGGCACCGACCCGCGGATGCCGAAGCCGAGCGGCCGCGCCTACTCCACCCTCTCCGCGGAGCCGGGCGGAGCGGTCCACGACGTCACCGAGCTGAACCCGTCCATCGCCTGGGCGGCCGGCGAGATGGTCTCCGACTCGGCCGACCTCCAGCGCTTCGTACGGGCGCTGCTCAAGGGGAAGCTGCTGCCGCCGCGGCAGATGAAGGAGATGACCACCACGGTCCCGGTGAGCGCGGACACACCGTCGGTCCGCTACGGGCTGGGGCTGTCCGTGCAGAAGCTGAGCTGCGGCAAGGAGGTGTGGGGCCACAGCGGCGGCATCCACGGATCGGGCTCCGACATGGTCGCCACGCGGAACGGGCAGCACTCGCTGGCCATGAACATCAACGGTGACTGGGCGGGCGACATGCAGGCGGTCGTCGAAGCCGAGTTCTGCGGCTGAGCCGTCCGGGCCGCCGCACCCGGGCGTCTCACCTCGGCAGCACCACGACGTACGCGGCCGGGGCCCGGTCCCCGGCCGCCATCAGCGCCGTCCGCACCACGACCGCCTGCTGCTCCGGTGCCTCGCGCAGCTTCTTCGGCGTGATGTGGACGACGGTGATGCCGAGCCGCTCCAGGTGCTCCCGCTTGCGCGTGTACTGCGTCCACACCGCGTCCTCCCCGTCCTGGCGGGGCGAGCGGGTGTCGAGCTCCAGGGCGACGGAGTGGTCCGGCCAGTACGCGTCCACCCCGCCGAGGTGCGGGCCGCCGGGCAGCCGGAGGTCCACGTTCCACAGCGGCTCGGGCAGTCCGTGGGCCCGCACCATCTCGTACAGCCGGTCCTCGGCCCGCGCCCGCCCCTCGGCCAGCAGCGAGTCCACGGCGCCCAC
Organism: Streptomyces sp. NPDC051310; assembly: GCF_044455245.1. NCBI lineage: Bacteria > Bacillati > Actinomycetota > Actinomycetes > Kitasatosporales > Streptomycetaceae > Streptomyces > Streptomyces sp. NPDC051310. The sequence goes on along the minus strand of NZ_JBITEO010000001.1, from coordinate 530,677 downwards.
GACGTGCTCCCGCGACAGCAGCCGCGCCCTGGTCAACTCGCGCACCAGGGGCGCCGGTTCGCAATGCCCGCCGCGCACCGCCTCGGTCAGGAGCCGGCGCACCGTACGGGCGTCGCCGATCTCCGCGAGGGCGTCGGTCAGGGCGCGGGTCACCGGGGCGACCGGCAGGCCCGTCACCTCGTGCGCCGCCGGCACCTCGGCGTGCGCCCGCACGATCCGCACCCACCCGGTGGACCGCAGCCGCCGGGTGCGCGGCACCAGCACGTCGATCCGGTCCAGCGACAGCAGCGGCGCCGCGGCGGCGAACCGGTACAGCGCGAGCGCCGCCAGCCCGGTGATCATCGCCTCGCCGGTGGCGCCGGGGCGCCGCTCGGCGTACAGCAGCGCGGCGTGCAGCCGCTCCTCGCTGGTCGGCGGCCCGGGGTGCAGCAGGTACACACCCGGCAGCACCTGCTGCCACGGTCCACCGGGCCGGCACCGCGCACCGGCCTCGGCGGAGGACACCCCCTGCGCCCGCAGCTGCGCGGTGGACAGGACGCGGCGGCGGACCTCGGTGTGGGGGGAGAGGGGGCGGGGGGAGAGCGGGGTGTTCGTCATGCCCGGGGGATTCCCGCCGACCGGCCACCCCCTAACCGCTGTTACACGTCCGTCGACATACCGGGACGACCCCGTCCTAAAGTACGGACGTTCGATGGCCGATCAGGAACCCCGATCAACGCCCCGACCTGCGACGGGCCCCCGAGGACCCGCCCGGGACCGGACGGGACCGGCCCCGGGGGCCGCCCGGCGCCGCCCGGCCCCGCGCGGTCAGGCCGCCGAGGCGTCGCAGGACTGGGCGCGCAGGGCGCGGGCGAGGTCGTCGCGCGCCTCCAGCACCAGGCGGCGCAGCGCCGGGGCGGACGAGGCGTGGGCGGCCAGCCAGGCGTCCGCCCTCTCCAGCGTCGCCGGGTCGTCCTGGAGGGACGGGAACAGGCCCCGCACCACGTCCATGCCGATCTGGATGGACCGCTCGGCCCACAGCCGCTCGATCACCTCGAAGTACACCGGCGCGTACGGCGCGAGCAGCTCCCGCTGCGACGGCTGGGCGAAGCCCGCGATCGTGGCCTCCACCAGCGCGTTCGACAGCGCGTCCGACTCGACGACCTGCGCCCACGCCTGCGCCTTGACCGCCGCGGACGGGCGGGACGCCAGGCACCGCACCTGGTGCCGCTTGCCCGAGGCGGTGTCGTCGCGGGCGAGCTCCGCGGCGATGACGGACTCGTCCGCGCGGCCGTGGGCCGCCAGCGGCTCCAGGAGCGACCAGCGCAGCTCCTGGTCCACGTCCAGTCCGTCGAACGCCACCGAGCCGTCCAGCAGGCCCTCCAGCAGCGCGAAGTCGGCGTCGGTGGCCGCCGTCGCCGCGAGGAACCGCGCCCACGTCAACTGGTGCTCGCTGCCCGGCTCCGCCGCCCGCAGCTCCCGCAGGGCGCCCGCGGCCACCAGCCGGCCGCCCTCCTCGCGCCACTTCGGGGCGGCGTAGTGCGTCAGCGCCGTCCGCGCCCAGGCGTGCAGCATCTGGAGCACGCCGATGTCCGACTCGCGCCCCGCGAACCGCAGCACCAGACCGACGAAGTCACGCGCCGGCAGCAGCGCGTCCCGCGTCAGGTTCCACAGTGCCGACCAGCACAGCGCCCGCGCCAGCGGGTCGGTGATGTCGCCCAGGTGCGCCCGCAGCGTCTCCAGCGACCCCTCGTCGAAGCGGACCTTGCAGTACGTCAGGTCGTCGTCATTGACCAGCACCAGCGCCGGCCGCTCGGCACCCGCCAGCTCCGCCACGACCGTCCGCTCGCCGGTGACGTCCACCTCCGCGCGGGCGTACCGCACCAGCTCGCCGCCTTCCAGGCGGTACAGCCCCACGGCGGCCCGGTGCGGACGCAGTTCCTCGCCCTCCTGGAGCACGGCGAGCTCCGCGACGCGGCCGTCCTCGCCGTACGCGACGGACGGCGCCAGCACGTCGACGCCCGACGTCTGGAGCCACGACCGCGCCCAGGCCGACATGTCCCGGCCGGAGGTCTCCTCCAGCACCGACAGCAGGTCCTCCAGCCGCGTGTTGCCGTAGGCGTGCCGCTTGAAGTACCGCCGGGCGCCCTCCAGGAACGCCTCCCGCCCCGCGTACGCCACCAGCTGCTTCAGCACGGCCGCGCCCTTGGCGTAGGTGATGCCGTCGAAGTTGAGCTTGGCGTCCTCCAGGTCACGGATGTCCGCCGTGATGGGGTGCGTGGAGGGGAGCTGGTCGGCCCGGTACGCCCACGCCTTGCGGTTGTTGGCGAAGGTGACCCAGCTGTTGGTGAAGCGGGTGGCCTCGGCCAGCGAGAAGGACCCCATGAAGTCCGCGAAGGACTCCTTCAGCCACAGGTCGTCCCACCACTTCATGGTGACCAGGTCGCCGAACCACATGTGCGCCATCTCGTGCAGGATGACGTTCGCCCGGCGCTCGTACGCCGCCCGCGTCACCTTGCCGCGGTAGATGTACTCCTCGCGGAAGGTCACCATGCCGGGGTTCTCCATCGCGCCGAGGTTGTACTCGGGGACGAAGGCCTGGTCGTACTTCCCGAAGGGGTACGGGTAGTCGAAGTTGTCGTGGAAGAAGTCGAAGCCCTGCTTGGTGACGAGGAAGACGTCCTCCGCGTCGAAGTGCTTCGCCAGCCCCTTGCGGCACATCGCGCCCAGCGCGATCTCCAGGTCGCCGCGCCGGTAGGTGTCCGTCACGTAGTGGTACGGGCCGGCCACGACACAGGTGATGTACGTGGAGATCGGAGCGGTCTCGGCGAAGCGCCACACCCCGCCCTCCCGGGACTCCTCCGCGCCGTTGCTCCACACCGTCCAGCCCTCGGGAGCGGTCACCTCGAAGCGGAACGGTGCCTTCAGGTCGGGCTGCTCGAAGTTGGCGAAGACGCGCCGGGCGTCGGCCGGTTCGTACTGCGTGTAGAGGTAGACCTCGCCGTCCTCCGGGTCGACGAAGCGGTGCATGCCCTCACCGGTGCGGCTGTATGCGCACTGGGCGTCCACCACCAGCACGTTCTCGTCCGCCAGCCCGTCCAGGGCGATCCGCGCGCCGTCGAAGACGACCGCGGGGTCCAGCTCCCGGCCGTTCAGGGTGACCGCGGTCACCGCGGGGGCGACCAGGTCGGCGAAGGTGGACGCGCCCGGCGTGAGGCAGCGGAACCGGATGGTCGTCACCGACCGGAACGTCCGCCGCTCCGACGCGCTCTCCCCGACCGCGGACCGCAGGTCGAGGGCGACCTCGTACCCGTCGACGGTCAGCAGCTCGGCCCGCTCGCGGGCCTCGTCGCGGGACAGATTCTCACCGGGCACGGGCAACTCCTTCGTGGCTCGTTTCGACAGCAGTGATCCTCCCACGCGCCACTGACGGGCCGGTGCGCGGGAATGCCTCCGGCCCCCGCAGGTGTTTGCCCGTCCAGGCGCACCCCGGCCCTTATCCGAATCTCCGAGGAGAGACATGTCCGAGAGCAGGACCACCGCCGACTTCTGGTTCGACCCGCTGTGCCCGTGGGCCTGGATGACCTCCCGCTGGATGCTGGAGGTGGAGAAGGTCCGCCCCGTGGACGTGCGCTGGCACGTGATGAGCCTGGCCGTCCTCAACGAGAACAAGCTGGACGAGCTCCCCGAGCGGTACCGCGAACTGCTGGGCCCGAAGGGCTGGGCCCCGGTCCGCGTGGTCACCGCCGCCCAGCAGCTGCACGGCGACGAGGTGGTGGGCCGGCTCTACACCGCGATGGGCACGCGCTTCCACAACAAGGGCGAGGGCCCGACCCGCACCGCGATCGCCGAGGCGCTGGAGGACGCCGGCCTGCCCGCGTCGCTGATCGAGTACGCCGACAAGGACACCTACGACGCGCAGCTGCGCGCCTCGCACAACGAGGGCATCGAGAAGGTGGGCCAGGAGGTCGGCACGCCGGTCATCGCGGTCCCGGGCGCGGACGGCGAGCAGATCGCCTTCTTCGGCCCGGTCGTCACCCCCGCCCCGAAGGGCGAGGAGGCGGCCCGCCTGTGGGACGGCACGCTGATGGTGGCGTCGATCCCCGGCTTCTACGAGATCAAGCGGACCCGGACCCAAAGCCCGGACTTCAGCAACCTCTGACAGCCGGCACCCCGGCAGCGGCATCCCTGACCACCGGCGGCACCGGCAGCCGGCGCCCCCGGCGGCCGGCGCGCACAGAAGGCCCCCCGCGAGTCCTGTCCTCGCAGGGGGCCTTCCTTCATCCGCCTGCCCCGTGAAGGTTGAGAAGACGATCACGAGCAGGGCGTCTCGAGGCGCCGCGTTCAGGGCGCGATCAGCGGCGTGCGCTCCTTGGCCTGCGCGTACCGCCGCGCCACGTCCTGCCAGTTGACGACCTGCCACATCGCCTCGATGAAGTCCACCTTCTGGTTCTTGTACTGCAGGTAGAAGGCGTGCTCCCAGGCGTCGAAGACCAGGATCGGCACCGAGCCCTGGCCGACGTTGCCCTGGTGGTCGTAGACCTGCTCGACGATGAGGCGGCCGCTGACCGGCTCGTACGCCAGGACGCCCCAGCCCGAGCCCTGGGTCGTCGCGGCGGCCTTGGACAGCTGGGTCCGGAACTTGGCGAAGGAGCCGAAGGACGCGGCGATCGCGTCGGCGAGCTCGCCCACGCCGTCCGCCGCCAGCGGCTCGCCGCCGCCGCCCTCCTTCGGACCGGTCATGTTGTGCCAGTAGATGGAGTGCAGGATGTGGCCGGAGAGGTGGAAGGCGAGGTTCTTCTCCAGGCCGTTGATGGAGCCCCACTGCTCCTTGTCGCGGGCCTCCTCCAGCTGCTCCAGGGTGTCGTTCGCTCCCTTGACGTAGGCGGCGTGGTGCTTGTCGTGGTGCAGCTCGATGATCTGCGGATTGATGACCGGCTCGAGCGCCGCGTAGTCGTACGGAAGTTCAGGAAGTGTGTAGATCGCCATGTCCGGGCCCTCCGACCGCTGTGCCGCTTATTGCAACCTCTATGCAAGTGCAGGCTAGCAGCAGGAGTGGGTCAAAGTTGATCAGCCCTTCGTCCTAGGACCGGACCGTGTCCCTCGCGGCCGCCGCCAGGTCGGGGAAGTCCGTGACCACGGCGTCCACCCCTCGCGCGTAGTGCTCCGCGTACTCGGCGAAGGCGTCGCCGAAGTCGTCCGGGCCGGTGCCGCGGCGCAGTGCGGCGGGCAGGTAGCGGTTCTCGGCGCGGAAGGTGTACGCGCCCACCGCGAGCCCCGCCGCGTGCGCGTCCGCCAGCAGCGTGGAGGGCGCCACCAGGGACGACTTGTCCGGCCCGATCCACCGCGCGTACGCCGCGACGGCGCGCAGCCCGTCGGGCGTCGTCATCTCCGCGTACGTGAGGGAGTGGCCGTACGGTCCGCCGGTGGTGCCGAGGGCCTGCCACAGCGGGACGCGCAGCCGCTCCTCGTGGGCGAGCCGCAGCAGGCTGGACGGCTCGAACGACTGGATCACGCACTCGTGCGGCCCCAGCCGGTTGCGGCGCACCAGACCCGCCAGCACCGGTTCCAGCGGCAGCCCGAGGGAGCGGAAGTACGCCGGGTGCTTGGTCTCCGGGAAGACGGTGACGGTCCGGCCGTACCGCCGGGAGAGCCCGCGGGCCAGATCGACGACCTCCTGGAAGGTCAGCAGCTGCTCGCGCCCGTCGAAGACGGTGTTGCGGTTGCGGACGAGGGGGAGGCGCTCCACCGCCCGCAGGGTCTTCAGCTCCGCGAGCGTGAAGTCCTCGGTGAACCAGCCCGTGACGGACCGGCCGTCGACCGTCTTCGTGGTGCGGCGGTGCGCGAACTCGGGGCGCCGGGCGACATCCGTGGTGGCCGAGATCTCGTTCTCGTGGCGTGCGACGAGCTGGTGGTCGCGGGTGGCGACGAGGTCGGGCTCGATCCAGTCGGCGCCGCACTGGACGGCGAAGGTGTAGGAGGCGGCCGTGTGTTCGGGGCGCCAGCCGGCCGCGCCGCGGTGGCCGATCACCAGCGGCCGGGCCGCCCGGGCGGGCGGTCGGGGGCGGGCGGCGGAGGAGCGCGCGGGCGAGGGGGAGAGGGCGGCGGTGGCGGTGGCACCCGCCGCCAGGAGTACCGAGCGTCGTCTCATACCGCCGGACGCTAGGGGGTGTCCGACGGATTGCGCCGGGTCGGCGCGGCCCGGCACCTCGTGTGCCGCACACACGAGAGGGGCCCCGGCGCGCGGTGCGCCGGGGCCCCTCTCGCTCACGGACGAGCGTCAGGCCGCGTCCGGGTCCTTCGCCGCCGCGGCGGTCTTCCCGCGCGTCGTCTGCAGCAGGTAGCCCACCGCCGCGAGCGCCAGCGTCAGCCCGCCCGTGGCGTACAGCTGGACCCGCGTGCCGTCCTCGCGGGCCATGAGGACGAACACCGCCGCCATGCCGGCCAGCGCCACGTACGTCAGGTACGGGTACGCCCACATCCGCACGACCAGCTTCGACGGCTCCTCACGCTCCAGCCGGCGGCGCATCACCAGCTGGGAGACCGCGATGAAGATCCAGACGACCAGGATGATCGCGCCGATCATGTTGAGCAGCCAGACGAAGACGTCGTCGGGCCGCCAGTAGCTCAGCAGCACGCACCCGAAGCCGATGACCGAGGAGGTGAGGACCGCGATGCGCGGCACGCCACCGGAGATCCGGCCGAGCACCTTCGGGCCCTGCCCGCGCGCCACCAGGGAGTTGGCCATGCGCGAGGCGCCGTAGATGTTGGCGTTCATCGCCGACAGCAGCGCGACCAGCACCACGACGTTCATGATCTGGCCGGCGTACGGGATGTCGAGGTGCTCCAGCGTGGCGACGTACGGGCCCTTCTCGGCGACCGCCTTGTCGGTCCACGGCAGCAGCGTGACGACCACGGCCATCGAGCCGATGTAGAAGACGCCGATCCGCCACATCGCGGTCCGCACGGCCTTCGCGACGCCCTGCACCGGGTGCTCGGACTCGGCGGCGGCGATGGTGACCGTCTCCAGGCCGCCGTACGCGAAGACGGAGGCGAGCAGACCGACGATCAGACCTTCGGAGCCGTTGGGCAGGAAGCCGCCGTGGCCGGTGAGATTGGTGGCGCCCGGGGAGTCGGTGCCGGGCAGGACGCCCGTGATCGCCAGCACGCCGATGCCGAGGAAGAGCACGATCGCGACGACCTTCAGCGCGGCGAACCAGAACTCGAACTCGCCGAAGTTCTTCACCGCGGCCAGGTTCGTGGCGCAGAACACCAGCATGAACAGGGCCACCCAGGCCCATTCAGGGGTCCCCGGGAACCAGCCGGTCATGATCTTCGAGGCGCCGATGGCCTCCAGGCCGACGGCCACGCAGAGCAGGAACCAGAACGACCAGCCCGCCGTGAAGCCCGCCCACGGCCCGATGGCCCGCTCGGCGTGCACGGAGAACGACCCGGAGGCCGGGTTCGCGGCCGCCATCTCGCCCAGCATGCGCATCACCAGCATCACGAGCGCGCCGGAGATCGCGTACGCCAGTACGATCGACGGGCCGGCGGCCGCGATGGCGGTGCCGGAGCCGACGAAGAGACCCGCGCCGATGACACCGCCGAGGGCGATCATCGACAGATGGCGTTGCTTCAGTCCGTGCGAGAGCGGGGCGGGGGAGTCGGCCGGGAGGGCCGAGTCCGCCGGCGCCGGCGCGGAGGTCCGTGACATGGGCGAGCCTCTTCGTGAGCCGAGACGGGGAGAACGGCCCACAGTCTGGGCGGGCGCACCGCTCACAGGGAACCTTTGCCCGCTATACGGACACCCTGTTCACACAGTGTGAAGGTTTGCACACACTTCCCTCACATGTTCCGACGCTGCCGCCACTCCCGTACCCCGGCCACCGCCAGCACCGCCGCGGTCGCCCCCGCGGACCACAGCACCTGCGGGCGCGTGCCCTCGTCGGCCAGCATCAGCGCCAGCACCGCCGTCATCGCGGCCAGTGCCGTCCACGTCAGCCAGGGGAAGCCCCACATGCGCAGCGTCAGCTTCTCCGGCGCCTCCCGCTCGATCCGCCGCCGCAGCCGCAGCTGCGACACCGCGATCAGCGCCCAGACGAACAGCAGCACCGCGCCGACCGCGTTCAGCATGTAGAGGAATACGGAGTCCGGCCAGGCGAGGTTGAGCAGCACCGACACGAAGCCGAAGGCCACCGACGCCAGCACCGCCCGCCGGGGCACCCCGCCGCCCGACACCTTCAGCAGCCCGGCCGGCGCCTCGCCGCGCTCCGCGAGCGAGAACACCATCCGCGACGACCCGTACAGGTTGGCGTTGAGCGCCGACAGCAGCGCCACGAACACGACCACGTTCATGATCTGCCCGGCCGCGGGCACGCCGATCGCGTCCAGTACGGCGACGTACGGGCTCTGCCCCGGCTCCATCGAGGTCCACGGCAGCAGCGTCACGACGACCAGCATCGAGCCGACGTAGAAGAAGAGGATGCGCCAGACGGCGCTGCGCACCGCGCGGGCCACGTTGCGCGCCGGGTCCCGTGACTCGGCGGCGGCGATGGTCACCACCTCCAGGCCGCCGAAGGCGAAGACGACCGCGAGCACACCGGAGACGACCCCGTCCCAGCCGGCCGGCAGGAATCCGCCCTGCCCGGTCAGGTTCGCCACGCCGACCGGGGCGGTGTCGGGCAGCCAGCCGCCGATCGCGAGGACGCCGAGCGCCAGGAACAGCACGATCGCGCCGACCTTCAGCGCGGCGAACCAGAACTCGAACTCGCCGAAGTTCTTCACGGCCGCCAGGTTCGTCGCGGTGAACACCACCATGAACAGCAGCACCCATGTCCACTGCGGCACCCCCGGCACCCAGCCGTGCGCGATCCGCGCCGCTCCCGACGCCTCCACCGCCAGCACGACCACCAGCAGGAACCAGTACAGCCAGCCGACGGAGAAGCCGGCCCAGCGCCCCAGCGCCCGCTCCGCGTGCACCGAGAAGGCGCCCGACGCGGGCATCGCCGCCGACATCTCGCCCAGCATCCGCATGACCAGCATCGCGAGCGCACCCGCGATCAGGTACGACAGCACGATCCCGGGACCCGCGACCGCGATCCCGGCGCCCGACCCGACGAACAGCCCGGCGCCGATCACCCCGCCCAGGCCGAGCATCGTCAGGTGCCGCTGCTTCAGGCCGTGCGAGAGCGGCTCGGGCTCCGGGGCCGGAGGGGCCGGCGGCGCGGCCGGAGGGGCGTCGTGCATGGCGCTCGTACTCTCACAGGTGCGGATCGTGGGTGTTTGGTGGGACTCGACAGTCTCTCCGCTGGAGACCCCGTGGTGCAAAACGGACGGTCCGTCAAGAGCCGCTCGTGACGAGCGTCACTTCATGTCATGCATGAGTGGCAGCCTTTGTGTGAAGTCCACCAACCGCTCAGCCGGCGCTTTGTCATGGGCAGACGGTGATCGCCCGTTCACTCCTGGGCTAGCGTCGGGCTGTCCTCACCTGCCCTCACCCCGCGGAGCCCCCTGATGAGCACTGCCGCCGCCCCCATCCGTACCGGAGCCGTCCTCGCGGACCTGCTGCCCGCCAGCCGTGCCCGCGACATCGCGCTCGTCGTCGGCGGCGCCGCCCTCACCGGCATATCCGCCCAGCTGGCCGTGGACGTCCCCGGCTCGACCGTCCCGGTCTCCGGCCAGACCTTCGCCGCCCTGCTCGTCGGCACCTCGCTCGGTGCCCGCCGCGGCTTCCTCTCCCTCGGGCTCTACCTGGTCGCCGGTATGGCGGGCGTGCCGTGGTTCGCGCAGTCGGCCTCCGGGTACGCCATCCCGTCGCTCGGGTACGTCCTCGGCATGCTGCTCGCCTCGACCGTCGTCGGCGCTCTCGCCCGGCGCGGCGCCGACCGCTCCGTGCTGCGCATGGCCGGCACGATGGCCCTGGGCTCGCTGATCATCTACGCGGTCGGCGTGCCGTACCTGGCGCTCGCCACCGGCATGACGCTGGGGCAGGCCGTCGCCGCCGGCCTGGTGCCGTTCCTGATCGGCGACGCGCTCAAGGCCGCACTGGCCATGGGCGCGCTGCCCACCGCGTGGAAGCTCATCGGCCGCAAGGGCTGACGGAGAGCCGTCGCCGAAGAGGCCCGCCGGGCGGTACGCGCCCGGCGGGCCTCTTTCGTGTCTCCGGGGAGCGGCGGAGGAGCCGGGCCGGCGAGCGGGCACGGGAAAGGCCCTCCGCCCACCCGGTCGGTGGTGCGGAGGGCCTTGCGCCCCTGATGCCCGGCGGGGGCCGTCAGGCGGCGTCCGTCACGACTGCGAGACGGCGCGGCGCCTGCGGTCCAGGACGAAGCCGGTGACCACCACGACCGCGGCGACCAGCACCGACGCCAGCACGACCTCGCGGTTGGCGTCGTCGAAGAGCATGTAGACCAGCACGAAGGAGATCATCGCGGCGGTCGCCCACGTCAGGTACGGGAAGAGCCACATCTTGACGGTGACCTTCTCCGGCACCTCGCGCATGAGGATGCCGCGCATCCGCAGCTGGGTGAAGCAGATCACCAGCCAGACGAACAGCGCCACCGCGCCCGAGGAGTTCAGCAGGAACAGGAAGACCGTGTCCTTGAACGCGTAGTTGAAGTACACGGCGACGAAGCCGAAGATCACCGAGGCGAGGATCGCGGCGGTCGGCACGCCCTTGGCGTTGACCTTGGCGAACGCCTTCGGGGCATCCCCGCGCTCACCCAGCGAGAACGCCATGCGGGAGGCGGTGTACAGGCCCGAGTTCAGGCAGGACAGCACGGCCGTCAGGACGATCACGTTCATGATCTGGCCGGCGTGCGGGATGCCGATGGAGTCCAGGGCGGCGACGTACGAGCCCTTGTCGACGATCGACTTGTCGTTCCAGGGCAGCAGCGTCAGCACGACGAAGATCGAGCCCAGGTAGAACACGGCGATGCGCCAGATCACGCTGTTGGTGGCCTTGGTGACCGCGCGGCGCGGGTCCTCCGACTCGCCGGCGGCCAGGGTGACGATCTCGCTGCCCATGAAGGAGAAGACGACCATCAGCACACCGGTGAGGATGGCGCCGACGCCGTTCGGGAAGAAGCCGCCCGCGTCGGTGAGGTGCGCCAGGCCCGCGCCCGGGTTGTCGGAGCCGGGCAGGAAGCCGAAGACGGCCAGCAGGCCGATGACCACGAAGGCGCCGATGGCGACGACCTTGATGCCGGCGAACCAGAACTCGAACTCGCCGTACGAGGCGACGGAGGCGAGGTTCGTCGCGGTCAGCACGACCATGACGATCAGGGCCCAGCCCCACTGCGGCACCGCCGGGATCCAGCCCTCCAGGATCACCGCGCCCGCGGTCGCCTCGACCGCCAGCACCACGACCCAGAAGAACCAGTAGAGCCAGCCGATGGAGAAGCCGGCCCAGCGGCCGAGAGCGCGGTCGGCGTAGGTGGAGAAGGAGCCGGAGTTCGGGCTCGCGGCGGCCATCTCGCCCAGCATCCGCATCACGAAGACGACCATCGCTCCGACGATGACGTACGAGAGGAGGATGGCCGGGCCGGCCTTGGCGATGCCGCCGGAGGATCCGACGAAGAGGCCGGCGCCGATGACGCCACCGATGGCGATCATGGACAGGTGGCGGTTCTTGAGCCCGGCCTTGAGACCGTCGGCGGACTGCGAAGTACCGGGTTCCCCGGTCGCTCCGCCTTCCTTCGGCAGGGTCGACTGCGTCGTCATGGACGATTCCTTACGTCTGTGCGGCACTCGGGTTACGAGCCCGTGCATGCAAACACGAGACCCGGACGCACCGAAAGGTCCGATTCCGGATCGTGATGCGGCGGCACCCCGGGGGCCCGCTGACCGGAGCCCGCCCGGACCCGTGCCACACTCGGAGCCATGCGCGTGTACCTCGGCTCCGACCATGCCGGTTTCGAACTGAAGAACCACCTCGTCGAGTGGCTCACGGCCCACGGCCACGAGCCCGTCGACTGCGGTCCCCACATCTACGACGCCCAGGACGACTACCCGCCGTTCTGCCTGCGTGCCGCGGAGCGGACCGCCGCCGACCCCGACAGCCTGGGCATCGTCATCGGCGGCTCCGGCAACGGCGAGCAGATCGCCGCCAACAAGGTGAAGGGCGTGCGGGCGGCCCTGGCCTGGAGCGAGCAGACCGCCGCGCTCGGCCGCGAGCACAACAACGCCAACGTCGTCGCCATCGGCGGCCGCATGCACTCCCTGGAGGAATCCACGAAGTTCGTGGAGATCTTCCTGAACACCCCGTACTCGGGTGAGGAGCGTCACACCCGCCGCATCGAGATGCTGTCGGCGTACGAGACCACCGGCGAGCTCCCCCCGATCCCGGCCCACCACCCGCAGGAGCCGACCGCCTGATGCCCGAAGGGCACACGATCCACCGACTGGCCGCCGACCACCGGGAACGGTTCGGCGGCCGGTCCGTGCGGGTGACCAGCCCGCAGGGGAAGTTCTCCGACGGCGCCGCGCTGCTCGACGGCACGGTGCTGGAGAGCGCCGAAGCCCACGGCAAGCACCTCTTCCTCGGCTTCGGCCGCGACGCGTGGGTGCACATCCACCTCGGCCTGTTCGGCAAGGTCGCCTTCGGCGACGCCCCCGCCCCGCCGCCCACCGACACGGTCCGCCTGCGCGTCGCCGGCCCCGCGTCGTACATGGACCTGCGCGGCCCCACCGCCTGCGCGCTGATCACCGGGCCCGAGAAGCGGGCGATACACGACCGGCTCGGCCCCGACCCGCTGCGCGAGGGCGACGACCCGGACAAGGCGTGGCGGCGGATCTCCACGAGCCGCACCACCATCGCCGCGCTCCTCATGGACCAGAAGGTCATCGCCGGCGTCGGCAACGTCTACCGCGCCGAGGTGCTCTTCCGGCACGGCATCGACCCCTACCGCGCAGGCAAGGACCTCGGCCGCGAGCAGTGGGACGCCATCTGGGCCGACCTCGTGGCACTGATGCGCGAAGGCGTGCGCACCAACCGCATCGACACCGTCCGCCCCGAGCACACCCCCGAGGCGATGGGCCGCCCGCCCCGCGTCGACGACCACGGCGGCGAGGTGTACGTCTACCGCCGGGCGAACCTGCCCTGCCACGTCTGCGGCGGCGAGATCCGCACCGCCGGCCTCGCCGCCCGCAACCTCTTCTGGTGCCCCGGCTGTCAGAAGCCGTGAGGCAGCCAGGGCGCGACCGTGGAGCCGAACGCCAGGGACGCCTCCGCCAGCGCGCCCGGGCGCAGCTCCCGCACCCGGCCCGCGGCCGCGAGTGACGCGAGGGAGAACCCGCCCAGGTACGCGGCCCCCAGCTCCCGCACCGACAGCGCCAGATCGGGCGCGTCGGCGGTGCGCGAGCAGGTGGCGCCCTTGGCGTCGCCGGACAGCCGCCAACGCCCTTCGTTCCAGGGGCAGAAGGCGTCCGCCACCCCCAGCACCACGTCCACCGGCGCCTGGTACGTCCGCGCCTCCAGCGCCGCGCCCACCTCCACCGGCCGCACGAACAGCCCGTCGCGCGGGCTGACGCCGCAGCGCCGGATGTCCGAGACGAGCAGCTGCCAGGCGTCGTCCACCGGACGGTTCCAGAACTGCACCGTCGACGTCAGGTCGACCTCGAACAGGTACCGCCACAGCGCCGCGTTCGCCGCCGGGTCCAGCGCCCCCAGGTACCGCACGGTGATCACCCCGTTGGCACCGGCCGGCTCCCACTGCGGTTTGTTGGTGTACAGCGCGTACCCCACGACCTCACCGGCGCGCTCGGCCAGCACGCACTGCAGCGGCGAGGCGCCCGCGCGCTCGCCCGGCGGGTCCAGCAGCGGCAGCCGCTCCCAGCCCGGCGCACGGGCGATCATCCCCGGCCGCCCGGGCACCAGCCGCGCGTACACCGCCTCGCACGCCCCGCTCGCCTCCGCGGGCGGCACCAGCCGTAGCCGTACGTCATCCGTCCCCTCCGGCACGGACAGCCGGACCCGGGTCGTGTCGATCTCCGCGCGCAGCTGCTGGGTCGCGACGCCGTACCCGAAGCGCCCGTAGATGTCCGGCTCGGACGCCGTCAGCACCGCCAGCGGCTCACCCCCCGCCCGTACGTCGTCGAGCTGGCGCCGCATCATCGAGGTGAGCACGCCCCGCCTGCGGTGCGTCGGCGCCACGCTGACCATCGTCACGCCGGCCGCGGGCACCAGCGCCCCGCCCGGCACGGACATCCGGAACGAGAACGCCCCCGCCGTACCGACGCAGGTCTCGCCGTCCCACGCGCCCAGCGAGCGCTCGGGCTCGGTGAGCGCCTTCCACAGCTCGCGCTCCTCCGGGGCCTCCGCCACGCCCCCGAAGGCGAGTTCCAACTGTCCGTACCAGCGATCCCACTCGGCCGGCTGGAGTACCCGCAATTGCGTCGTCATATGCCATGCCTAGCAGGCGGCGGACGCCCGGGGCGACCCAATTTCGAACGCATTGTCAAGGGGTCCCCCTGCACGCGGGCCGGGCGGGTGGATAGGGTCCAGGCCAATGGCCCGTAGCGCACGAGTGGACGCGTACCCGGCCCGGATGCGGAAGTCGCTGCGCCGGGCCCGCACCGCCCTGCGCAAGTCCGGTGTCGACTACTTCCGGGGCGACGGCTCCGACTGGATCGCCCTGGTGGGGCTGCTCCTCACCATCCCGGCGATCACGCTGTTCACCATCGCCACCCCCGTGTGGGCCTCACCCGCGGCGCTCGTCCTGCCCATCGTGGCGGGCGGCCTGCTGCTGCGCCCGGCGAGCCTGCTCGGCCTGTACGCGGCGTCCGCCGTGGCGCTGATCGTCGAGTCGATGGTCCTCGGCCCGTACACCGAGGGCGCGGCGCGGGTCACCCCCGGCACGGTGCTGGTGGTCGCCGCGTGCGGACTGTTCGGGCTGCTGCTCGCACAGTTCCGGGCCCGTGTCGGCGTGCCCTGGCGGCGTGGCGGCACGATGCTCTTCGACCTGCGCGAACGCATCCGGGTGCAGAGCGCCCTGCCGCAGCTGCCCAAGGGCTGGCACCACGAGATGGCGCTGCGCCCCGCGGGCGGCCAGTCCTTCTCCGGCGACTTCGTCGTCGCGGCCCGTACCCACGGCGGCCGCACCCTGGAGGTCGTCCTCACCGACGTGTCCGGCAAGGGCATGGACGCGGGTTCACGCGCCCTGCTGCTGTCGGGCGCCTTCGGCGGGCTGCTCGGCTCGCTGCCGCCGCACGGCTTCCTCCCGGCCGCCAACGGTTACCTGCTGCGCCAGGACTGGCAGGAGGGCTTCGCGACCTCCATCCATCTGGTGCTCGACCTGGACTCCGGCGACTACGAGCTGCTGTCCGCGGGCCACCTGCCCGCGCTCCAGCTGCACGCGGGCAGCGGCCGCTGGGAGGAGAAGGCCGCCGAGGGCCCGCTGCTGGGTGTGTACGACGGCGCCGAGTTCCACCCGGTCAAGGGCTCCCTGCGCCCCGGCGACGTGCTGATGCTCTTCACGGACGGACTGGTGGAGGCGGCGGACCGGGACATCGCGGAGGGCATCGACCGGCTGACCGGCGAGGCCGACCGCTACGTGTCCTCGGGTTTCCAGGGCTCGGCGTGGCACCTGATCGAGGCGTGCGCCAAGGACGTGAACGACGACCGGGCCCTGCTGCTGATCACCCGCGAGGCATAGGGAGGGGCACGCGTGCCGTACCGGAGGTATCTGACGCTCGACCAGGTGGAGGCCCTCGCCCGGGAGGCCCACGCCGGCCAGACGGACAAGGCGGGCCGCCCCTACGCCGAACACCTCGCGGCGGTGGCGCGGGGCGTGCGGGAGCGGGGCGGCAGCGAGGAGCAGATCGCCGCCGCGTGGCTGCACGACGCCGTGGAGGACGACCGGCTGACGGCCGGGTGGCTGGCGGCCGCGGCGCTGCCGCCGGCGACCAAGGACATGGTGCTGGCCCTCACGAAGCGGCCCGGCGAGGACCTCGCCGCGTACACCGCCCGGATCCTCGCGGTGCCGGGCGCCCGCCTGGTGAAGGAGGCCGACCTCGCGCACAACGCGGACCCGGGCCGCCTCGCCGTGCTGGACGAGGCGACCCGGGTCCGGCTGACCGCGAAGTACGCGCGGGTGCGGGCCCTGTTGGGCCTCACTCCTTCCTGAACGCCCACCGCATCTCCGGCTCCGTCACGCAGCGCAGGGCACGCCGCACGGGAGGCGTGCACAGCAGGGTCACCGCCGCGGCGGCGGCCAGCGTCGTGGCGACCAGCCCGCCGGGCCCGGTGAGCCAGGGGTGCTCCTCGACGACGTGCCAGTAGTCCAGGGACTTCACCAGGAAGCCGTGCAGCAGGTAGCCGCAGATCGTGCCCGCGCCCAGCACGGTGAACCACGTCCGTCGCCCGGGCACCCAGGCGAGGAACGCCACCGTCAGCAGCAGCGCGCAGCCGAACAGCCCCAGCGTCATCAGCGGCCCGGTCCACCCGGCGTAGCCCAGGTCCGGGGCGCTGGTGGAGCGGTAGAACCAGTTCATCCGCAGCCGCGGGGAGACCCAGTAGGCGAACAGCGCGGCGCCCGCGACCAGCGGCACAGCCGCCAGCCGCACCGCCCGCCGGCGCACCCACCGGAAGTGCTCGGGCCGCAGGCACAGGCCCAGCACGAAGAACGGCAGGAACTGCAGGATGCGCTGGAGGTCGAGGTCGTCGGCGATGCCCGGCGTGAGCGAGCCGAGGCAGGCGATCACCAGGGCGACGGGCAGCGGGTGGCGCAGCGTGCGCCACACGGGGGTGGACAGCCGCCAGACGAACAGCGCGATGAGGAACCACGTCAGGTAGAACGGGTCGGTGAGGCTGAAGGGGTGCTGGGGGTCGTCGTCCGCCCAGCGCTTGAAGAGCGTGTAGGCCACCTCGAAGACCAGGTACGGCACCGCGACGCCGGTGACCAGCCGCCGCACCTGGTGGGGCCGCCCGGTGAAGCTGCGCGAGAAGTAGCCGGAGATCACGATGAAGGCCGGCATGTGGAAGGTGTAGACGAGCATGTACAGGCTCCGGGCCGCCCGGCTGCCCTCCATGACGGGCTCCCAGGCATGGGCCACGGCCACCAGCACGATCGCCAGGTACTTCGCGTTGTCGAAGTACGCCTCCCGGCCCGCCGGGGCGCCGCCGGTCCCGGCCGGTGGCGCGGTCGGCGCCGTGCCCGCCGTCCGCGGGGGTCTGCCGGCGGCCGGTGGCTTCCGGCTCGTCCCGGAGACCTCCGGTTCCCCGGGCGGGGGAAGCGTGGCCCGTTCATTTCCCTGCAGAGCGTGGAACATCTGAGGCACCTTAGTGGCGGTTCCGCCTATGCGTAAAACGCCTCCCGAGGCGTGTCCATTCGAAGATGACACGGCCGCCAAGCGGGCGATATGCCCCTATTAATCCCCCTTAAACCGGGCATATCAACACCGAGTTTCGCCCGGTGAATTACCGCCCTCCGCAGTGCGAATTTCCTGTGACCGCTCCGTGTGTGTGAGGAAACCATCACGACGAACGGCCGGTACGCTTTTCCGATCTCGCGGGAGCCGCCGGTACCGAAATGCCGACGATGCGCCGGACGATGCGTCACCCGGCCGCGATCGGGGGAAGGTTGGTGGCACGATAAGCCGGACGGGGGTGTATCCACCCGCCCCCGGGCCGGCAAAGCGGACCAGACCGACCGAGGGTTGTGATCAGTGTGGCCATTTCACTGTCCGTGGTGCTGCTGTTGGCGATCATCCTCGTGGTGATGATCCGCAGCGGTTCGATCAAAGCCGGACCCGCGATCGTCGCCGCGCTCTTCGGCTTCTTCCTCGCCTCCACGGGCATGGCCGACGACATCCAGCGCTTCCTCAATTCGATAGCGAGCACCATCAACCAGATCAGCTTCTAGCGAGCGACCGCACCGGGGGAGGGGGAGAGTGGTTCTGCACGCCGGGGACCCGGCCGAGGTCGGCGGCTACGCGCTGGAGGACCGGCTCGGGTCCGGCGGTATGGGGGTCGTCTACCTCGCGCGCTCGGCCTCCGGGCGGCGGCTCGCCGTCAAGGTCGTGCACAGCCAGTACGCCGACGATCCCGAGTTCCGCAGCCGCTTCCGCCACGAGGTCGCCGCCGCCCGCCGGGTCAGCGGCGCGTTCACCGCACCCGTCGTGGACGCCGACGCCGACGCCGCACGGCCCTGGATGGGCACCCTCCACATCCCCGCACCCACCCTCGGCGAGCGCGTCGCCGACAAGGGCCCGCTTCCCCTGGACGACCTGCGCGAGCTGGCCGTCGGACTGGCCGAGGCGCTGCGCGACATCCACCGCGCCGGAGTCGTCCACCGCGACCTGAAACCGGCCAACGTCCTGATGGCCGACGACGGCCCCCGGGTCATCGACTTCGGCATCTCCCGCGCGGCCGGCTCCGAGTCGCTCACCCAGACCGGCCGGATCATGGGCACCCCGCCGTTCATGTCCCCGGAGCAGCTCAGCCGCCCCCGCGAGGCGGGCCCCGCCTCCGACACCTTCTCGCTCGGCGCGGTCCTCGCCTTCGCGGCCACCGGCCGCGGCCCCTTCGACAGCGACAGCCCCTACGAGACCGCCATCCGCGTCGTCCAGGGCGAGCCCGACCTCGCGGACGTCCCCGCGGCGCTGCGGCCCCTGGTGGAACGCTGCCTCGCCAAGGACCCCGAGGACCGCCCCACCCCCGACCAGCTGCTCGTCTGGCTGCGCACGGAGCTCCCGACACCCGCACCGCTCCCGGCGCCCGCCGCGCGGCGCCCCGCCCGCGCCCGCCTCATCCGCCGCACCGCCCTGGCGGCCGGCGGGGCCCTCCTGGCCGGCCTCCTCGCCGCCGTGGGCGTACCGCTGCTCACCGGCGGCGACGAGCCGACCGCCGCCCCGACCGCCGCCCCGCGCGCCGACCTGCCGGCCGGCTGGCACGCCTGGCGCCGCCCGCTCGTCCAGGCCGGATCCATCGGCAACGCGCTGGCCTCCTGCGCCGTGGACCGCGCCGCGCTGTACTGCGTCGGCGGCGAGCACCGGGCCGTCCGGCTGGATCCGGCCACCGGGAAGGTCCTCTGGAGCCGTCGCTCCGACGCCGAGGAGGCCGTCTCGCCGGCCCGTTCCTCCGGCGACGCGATCGCCGGCACCGCGGCAGGGCTGCTGGTGGCCTTCAGCGAACGGGGCGTCCACGGCGACGACCCCGTCCCCTACCTCAGCGCCTACGACACCCGGACCGGCGCCACGCGCTGGAGCGTCCCGGCCGAACACGGCGTCCTCACCGGCGCCGGCGTGTTCGCCGTCGACCGCGGCTGGAAGACCTACCGCCTGATCGGACTCGCCGACGGCAGAACCCGCTGGACCGCACCCCTGGAGACGGCGGCCGAGGAGTGCGGCATCTGGGGCGGCGCCGGCCGCCTCCACCTGGTGTGCACGCCCCGGGGCCGGTACCCCGCCACCCGCGTCGCCGAGGTGGACCCCGCCGACGGCCGCGCCCGGTGGTCCCGCACCTACCGGGAGCCCCTCGAACCCGTCGGCGTCCTCGACGGCGTCCTGCTCCTGACCGCGGCCGTGACCGAAGGCGCCGACGAGGGCGCGTACACCGCCCTGTACACCGTCCACCCGACGACCCACGCGCTGCGCCGCATCCCGCTGGCCGAGGCCGCCCCCCGGGCCCCGGCGCTGGTGGGCGACCGGCTCTACGTGCCGTACGGCAACGGCCGGCTGCGCGCCGTCTCGCCCCGCACCGGAAAGACGCTCTGGGACGCGATCACCTCGGTCGAGAACCTCTCGCTGCCCGCGGCCGGGCGCGACGGCACCCTCTACGCCACCTCCGGCTCCGGCCGGGTGGTCGCCCTGGACCAGCGGACCGGGGCGGAGCGCTGGGTCGGCCGCCGGCCGCAGGCCGACGACGAGCAGTCCTCCAACGGCGACACGCTGCCCGCGCCCCTGCTGATCGGGGACGCGCTGTACGCCTCCGCCGTCGGCGAGGTCGTCTTCTCGCTGGACGTCACCCGCCGGCCGTGAGGCGGCCCGGGCGCCGGGGGACCGGGGCGCCGGGCCGCTTCGGGCGCTCGCGGTCCCCGGGCGCGAAAAAGCCTCCGGCCCGTCCCGGGGCGATGCACCGAGGCGGGCCGGAGGCCGTGGAGCGGGCGACGGGAATCGAACCCGCGTAGCTAGTTTGGAAGACTAGGGCTCTACCATTGAGCTACGCCCGCATGCAGCGCGCCGCAGGTCGCGAGGGCCGCGGCACGAGGAGCATCGTAGCGGGTCCGGGCCCGTCGCCGCACGCCCGCCAAAGGTGCCGACGCAGCGCCCGCGGCCATGTACCCTACGTGTCGCACCGACGGGGTGTGGCGCAGCTTGGTAGCGCGTCCGCTTTGGGAGCGGAAGGCCGTGGGTTCAAATCCCGCCACCCCGACCAAAATGTGCGTCCCCCGCTCCCGGCGGCCGTCGCGCAACCAAGATCACATTGTGGGCGTCATCCCGCTTGCGGTTACTATGCAAGCTGCGTGCCCGTGTGTCTTCAAGACCGGGCCGATCCGCCGGGCCGCCCGACCGAGCGCCCGGCAGAATCCCAGAATCAGCCACAAGGAGACCGAACCGTGAAGAGCGCCGTGGAGACCCTGAACCCGACCCGGGTTCGGCTCACTGTCGAGGTGCCCTTCGAGGAGCTCAAGGACAGCCTCGACGCGGCGTACAAGAAGATCAACCAGCAGGTCACGGTCAAGGGCTTCCGCAAGGGCAAGATCCCGGCCCGGGTGATCGACCAGCGGTTCGGCCGTGGTGCGGTGCTGGAGGAGGCCGTCAACGACGCCCTTCCGAAGCTCTACACCGAGGCGGTCAACGAGGCCGAGCTCAACGTGCTGGGCCAGCCCGACGTGGACATCACCGAGCTGAAGGACGGCGAGCTGCTGGCCTTCACCGCCGAGGTCGACATCCGCCCGGCCATCGAGATCCCCGATTACTCGGGCATCGAGGTGACCGTCGACGCCGTCGAGGTCACCGACGAGGACGTCGAGAAGTCCGTGCAGCAGCTGCGCGAGCGCTTCGCCTCCACCTCCCCGGTGGAGCGCGCCGCCGCCGAGGGCGACGTCGTGACGATCGACCTCGAGGCCAAGGTCGACGGCGAGGTCCTGCCGGACGGCGTCGCCAACGGCGTGTCGTACACGATCGGCTCCGGCGAGCTCCTCGACGGCATCGACGAGGCCGTGACCGGCCTGGAGGCCGGTGGCGAGGCCACCTTCACCTCCACGCTGAAGGGCGGCTCCGCCGAGGGCAAGGAGGCCGAGGTCACCGTCAAGGTCACCCAGGTCGCCGCCCGTGAGCTCCCCGAGCTCGACGACGACTTCGCCCAGATGGCGTCCGAGTTCGACACCCTCGACGAGCTGAAGGCCGACAGCCTCAAGCGCCTCGAGAACATGAAGCGGTTCGACCAGGCCACCCAGGCCCAGGAGCGCGTCCTGGACGAGCTGCTGAAGCTGGCCGAGGTGCCGATCCCCGAGAAGCTCCTCGAGGACGAGGTCAACACCCGCAAGCACAACCTGGAGCACCACCAGCTCGGGCAGATGGGCCTGACCCTCGACAAGTACCTGGAGCTCCAGGGCAAGACCGCCGAGGAGTTCGACGCCGAGACGCGCGAGCAGGCGGTCAAGGGGATCAAGACCCAGTTCATCCTCGACGAGCTGGTCTCCCAGGAGAAGCTCAACGTCAACCAGGAGGAGCTCACCGAGCACCTCATGCGGCGTGCGGCCTCCTCCGGCATGAGCCCCGACCAGTTCGCCAAGGCCGTCGTCGAGGGCGGCCAGGTGCCGATGCTCGTCGGCGAGGTCGCCCGCGGCAAGGCCCTCGCGGTCGTCGTCGAGGCCGCCAAGGTCGTCGACACCAACGGCGAGCCGGTCGAGCTGGACGACGACGAGGACGACGCCGCCGAGGCCGCCGACGGCGCCGGGACGGCCGAGGACGCCACCGAGGCGTCCGAGGACAAGTCCGAGGCCTGAGCCCCGCGCTGAACCGTCCGACGGGCCCGCCCGCACCCCGTGTGCGGGCGGGCCCGTCGCCGTACGGCCGGATGCACCGGCCCGGGCCCGGGACCTTGCGCTCCCAGCGAACAGTTCGGGAAGCGGGATGGTGTTGTCCCACCTGCGCGTTAGGGTCCATGAATACGAGGGCAGGGGAGTACCCGCCCAGGGCAGTACCCGCCCCGGTTACGAAGACGCTGAGACGGCCGCCGGAGCCGTCAGAGACGAGCAGGTGGATACGTGACGAATCTGAAGCCTTACGCCGCGGGTGAGCCGTCCATCGGTGGCGGCCTCGGCGACCATGTCTACAACCGGCTGCTCGGCGAGCGGATCATCTTCCTCGGCCAGCAGGTCGACGACGAGATCGCCAACAAGATCACCTCGCAGATGCTGCTCCTTGCCGCCGACCCGGACAAGGACATCTACCTGTACATCAACAGCCCGGGTGGTTCGGTGACGGCCGGCATGGCCATCTACGACACCATGCAGTACATCCCGAACGACGTGGTCACCATCGGTATGGGCATGGCGGCCTCCATGGGCCAGTTCCTGCTCACCGGCGGCACCGCCGGCAAGCGCTTCGCGCTGCCCAACACCGACATCCTGATGCACCAGGGCTCCGCCGGCATCGGCGGCACCGCCTCGGACATCAAGATCCAGGCCGAGTACCTTCTCCGCACGAAGAAGCGCATGGCCGAGATCACCGCGCGCCACT
This sequence comes from Streptomyces sp. NPDC051310, assembly GCF_044455245.1. NCBI lineage: Bacteria > Bacillati > Actinomycetota > Actinomycetes > Kitasatosporales > Streptomycetaceae > Streptomyces > Streptomyces sp. NPDC051310. The sequence continues at coordinate 508,015 of NZ_JBITEO010000001.1, read as the reverse complement.
CCGGCCAGTCCGTGGAGACCATCATCCGCGACGGCGACCGCGACCGCTGGTTCACGGCCGAGGAGGCCAAGGAGTACGGCCTGATCGACGACATCATGTCCGCCGCCGCGGGCGTGCCGGGCGGTGGCGGCACCGGCGCCTGAGCCGACCCGCACCCCCGCCTCCCAGCCCGCCGAACGTCACCAGGATGGTGAACACCCATATGAGCAACTTCTCCGCGAGCGGCCTCTACACCGGCCCGCAGGTGGACAACCGGTACGTCGTCCCGCGCTTCGTCGAGCGCACCTCGCAGGGCGTGCGCGAGTACGACCCGTACGCGAAGCTCTTCGAGGAGCGCGTGATCTTCCTCGGCGTGCAGATCGACGACGCCTCCGCCAACGACGTCATGGCGCAGCTGCTGTGCCTGGAGTCGATGGACCCGGACCGCGACATCTCCATCTACATCAACAGCCCCGGCGGCTCCTTCACGGCGCTGACCGCCATCTACGACACGATGCAGTTCGTGAAGCCGGACATCCAGACGGTGTGCATGGGCCAGGCGGCGTCCGCCGCGGCCGTGCTGCTCGCCGCCGGCACGCCCGGCAAGCGGATGGCCCTGCCGAACGCCCGTGTGCTGATCCACCAGCCGTCCGGCGGCACCGGCCGTGAGCAGCTCTCCGACCTGGAGATCGCCGCCAACGAGATCCTGCGCATGCGGACGCAGCTGGAGGAGATGCTGGCCAAGCACTCCACCCAGCCGATCGAGAAGATCCGCGACGACATCGAGCGCGACAAGATCCTGACGGCCGAGGACGCCCTGGCGTACGGCCTGGTCGACCAGATCGTGTCGACCCGCAAGAGCACCGCCGCGGCGGCTGCCTGACGCGCTGCCTTTCCCTTGGCACGGCCCCGCACGGCTTCACCTCCGTGCGAACCGTGCCAAGGGGGGCCCGAACGGGGGGCCCGGCAAGGTACCGTCGGATATGAGGCACCAGGAGCAGGCTGAACCAAGCCGCTCCCAGGCGAAGGGGAAGCACCTCGTGGCACGCATCGGTGATGGCGGCGACCTGCTCAAGTGCTCGTTCTGCGGAAAGAGCCAGAAGCAGGTGAAGAAGCTCATCGCAGGCCCCGGTGTGTACATCTGCGACGAGTGCATCGACCTCTGCAACGAGATCATCGAGGAGGAGCTCGCCGAGACCTCCGAGGTGCGGTGGGAGGAACTCCCCAAGCCGCGCGAGATCTACGAGTTCCTGGAGGGGTACGTCGTCGGGCAGGAGCCCGCGAAGAAGGCCCTCTCCGTCGCGGTGTACAACCACTACAAGCGCGTCCAGGCCGGCGAGAACGGCGGCGCGCAGGGCCGGGACGACGCGATCGAACTCGCCAAGTCCAACATCCTGTTGCTGGGCCCCACGGGCTCCGGCAAGACGCTCCTGGCCCAGACGCTGGCCCGCATGCTCAACGTCCCGTTCGCCATCGCCGACGCGACGGCGCTCACGGAGGCGGGCTATGTGGGCGAGGACGTCGAGAACATCCTGCTGAAGCTCATCCAGGCCGCCGACTACGACGTCAAGAAGGCCGAGACGGGCATCATCTACATCGACGAGATCGACAAGGTCGCCCGTAAGAGCGAAAACCCGTCGATCACGCGCGACGTGTCGGGCGAGGGCGTCCAGCAGGCCCTCCTCAAGATCCTGGAAGGCACGACCGCCTCGGTCCCGCCGCAGGGCGGGCGCAAGCACCCGCACCAGGAGTTCATCCAGATCGACACGACGAACGTCCTGTTCATCGTGGGCGGCGCCTTCGCCGGCCTGGAGAAGATCATCGAGTCGCGGGCCGGCGCGAAGGGCATCGGCTTCGGCGCGACGATCCGCTCCAAGCGCGAGATCGAGGCCAGCGACCAGTTCCAGGAGGTCATGCCGGAGGACCTGGTCAAGTTCGGCATGATCCCCGAGTTCATCGGGCGCCTCCCCGTCATCACCTCGGTCCACAACCTGGACCGCGAGGCGCTGCTGAAGATCCTCGTCGAGCCGCGCAACGCCCTGGTCAAGCAGTACCAGCGACTGTTCGAACTCGACGGCGTGGAACTGGACTTCGACCGCCCGGCCCTGGAGGCCATCGCGGACCAGGCCATCCTCCGCGGCACCGGCGCACGCGGCCTGCGCGCCATCATGGAGGAGGTGCTGATGTCGGTGATGTACGAGGTGCCGTCCCGCAAGGACGTCGCCCGCGTCGTCATCACGGAGGACGTCGTCCACAACAACGTCAACCCGACCCTGGTGCCGCGCGTCGTCAAGGACCAGGGCCGCCACGAGAAGTCGGCGTAACCCCGGGACACCGCGAAGGGGGCGCCCCACCGACCAGTCGGCGGGGCGCCCCCTTTCATGCGTCACGCGGCACACGGCACGCGGCGCGTGGTGCGCTCCGGAGCGTCAGATCTTCGAGCGCGAGGCCTTGTAGTGCTTGGCCGTCAGCGCGGCGGCCTCGTCGAGCGTGCCGGCCTGACCGGTCATCGCCTTGGCCAGGTCCATCGTGTTGACCACGCCGTAGGTGCTGTAGTCCGCCCAGATGCAGGTCGGGATCGTGAACTCCTTGGGTCCGTTCTTCGGCGTCCCGTCCCCGGTCGGGTTGATGAACTTGATGAACTGGCACTTCATCAGCGCGCCCTCGAAGCCGTCGGGAGCCTTCTCCTCCGGGCTGCCGACGGGCTCCATCTTGAAGTCCTCGTCCTCCGTCAGCTTCTGGTTCTTCGTGTAGTTCGCGAAGCCCATGTCGATGGCCTTCTCCGGGTCGGCGATCTCGCCCCAGGTCCCGTTGAGGCTCATGCTGCGGCCCGCCATCGCCTGCGTGGGATCGGTGGTGGAGCCGCCCTCCTTGTAGCTGGCGGACACCATCTGGGGGTTGGTGATCCCCATGGCGGTGGCGTTCGCCTTCATCTTGTCGTCCATCTCGATCGGCTTGTCGGGGCCGCTCTTCTTGTAGCCGTCGATCGCTTCGGCGGGCGTCACCTTGTACCCCTTGGTGTCGTCCGCCACCGCGGCGTTGCCGCTGCCGCCGAAGACGAACCACGCGCCGACGGCGATCGCCGCCACCACGGCCACCGAGCCGATGATGATGCCCGTCTTCTTGCCGCCGCCCGAGGCCGGCGGCGGGGGCGGCGGGTAGGCGCCGGGGCCCGCGCCGTAGGGGGGCTGCTGCGGGGGCTGGCCGTACGGGGGCTGCGGCTGCTGGCCGTACGGGGCCTGCGGCTGCTGCTGCGGGTATCCGTAACCCGGCTGCGGCGCCGGAGGCTGCTGCGGATAGCCGTAGCCGGGCTGCGGGGCCTGCGGCTGCTGGCCGTAAGGACCCGGCTGACCGTACGGTCCCGGCTGCTGAGGCTGCCCGCCGTACGGGCCCGGCTGGTTGTAACTCATTAAGGGGTTCCCCCTCCACCATGCTTATGCGTTTCTCACATCCTGGCCGAAAGAGCGTTCTGGTCGCACGGCGGGGTCCCACACCGTTACGGAAGATTCCCGTTTCAGTACGGGGCTGTGACACCTCTAAACTGTGGCCCGTGACCGAGAACACTCAGCAGCAGCCAGCGTCCCTCCCCGAACTGCCGACCACCTACGCGCCGGCCGAGGTAGAGGGGCCGCTGTACGAGCGCTGGGTGGAGCGCGGTTACTTCGACGCCGACGAGCACAGCGACAAGCCGGCGTACACCATCGTCATCCCGCCGCCGAACGTCACCGGCAGCCTCCACCTGGGCCACGCCTTCGAGCACACGCTGATCGACGCCCTCACCCGCCGCAAGCGCATGCAGGGTTACGAGACGCTGTGGCAGCCCGGCATGGACCACGCCGGCATCGCGACCCAGAACGTCGTGGAGCGCGAGCTCGCCAAGGAGGGCAAGTCCCGCCACGACCTGGGCCGGGAGGCGTTCGTCGAGCGCGTCTGGCAGTGGAAGGCGGAGTCCGGCGGCCAGATCTCCGGCCAGATGCGGCGCCTCGGCGACGGCGTCGCCTGGTCCCGCGAGCGGTTCACCATGGACGAGGGCCTGTCCAAGGCCGTCCAGACCATCTTCAAGAAGCTCTACGACGACGAGCTCATCTACCGCGCCGAGCGCATCATCAACTGGTGCCCGCGCTGCCTGACCGCCATCTCCGACATCGAGGTGGAGTACCAGGACGACGACGGCGAGCTCGTCTCCATCCGGTACGGCGAGGGGGAGAACTCCATCGTCGTCGCCACCACCCGCGCCGAGACGATGCTCGGTGACACCGCCGTCGCGGTCCACCCCGACGACGAGCGCTACCGGCACCTCGTCGGCACCGAGATCGAGCTGCCGCTCACCGGCCGCCGCATCCCGGTCGTCGCCGACGAGCACGTCGACCCCGAGTTCGGCACCGGCGCCGTCAAGGTGACCCCGGCGCACGACCCGAACGACTTCGAGATCGGCCAGCGCCACGGCCTGCCCGCGATCGCCGTCATGGACGAGCACGCGGTCATCACCGCCCACGGCCCGTTCCAGGGCCTGGACCGGCTGGAGGCCCGCTCCGCCATCGTCGGCGCCCTGCGCGCCGAGGGCCGGATCGTCGCCGAGAAGCGTCCGTACGTCCACTCCGTCGGCCACTGCTCGCGCTGCAAGACCACCATCGAGCCGCGGCTGTCCATGCAGTGGTGGGTCAAGGTCGGCCCGCTCGCCAAGGCCGCCGGTGACGCGGTCCGCGACGGCAGCGTCAAGATCCACCCGCAGGACATGGAGAAGCGGTACTTCGACTGGGTCGACAACCTCCACGACTGGTGCATCTCGCGCCAGCTGTGGTGGGGCCACCGCATCCCGGTCTGGTACGGCCCGAACGGCGAGGTCGTCTGCGTCGGCCCCGACGAGCAGCCGCCGTCCGGCGAGGGCTGGCACCAGGACACCGACGTCCTCGACACCTGGTTCTCGTCCGGCCTGTGGCCGTTCTCCACGCTCGGCTGGCCGGAGCGGACCGACAGCCTCGCGAAGTTCTACCCGAACTCCGTCCTCGTCACCGGCTACGACATCCTCTTCTTCTGGGTCGCCCGGATGATGATGTTCGGCCTGTACGCGATGGACGGCACGCCGCCGTTCCACACCATCGCCCTGCACGGCATGGTCCGTGACCAGAACGGCAAGAAGATGTCGAAGTCCTTCGGCAACGCGGTCAACCCGCTGGACTGGATGGACAAGTACGGCTCCGACGCGCTCCGCTTCACCCTCGCGCGCGGCGCCAACCCCGGCATCGACGTCCCGATCGGCGAGGACTGGGTCCAGGCGTCCCGCAACTTCGCCAACAAGATCTGGAACGCCACCCGCTTCGCGCTGATGAACGGCGCGACGGTGGAGGGCCCGCTGCCCGACCCGTCGCAGATGTCGGCCACCGACCGGTGGATCCTCTCCCGCCTCAACACGACGGTCGCCGAGGTCGACGCGTTCTACGAGGACTACCAGTTCTCCAAGCTGTCCGACGCCCTCTACCACTTCGCGTGGGACGAGGTCTTCGACTGGTACGTCGAGCTGTCCAAGACGACGTTCATGGGCGGCGGCGAGCCGGCCAAGGTCTCCGCCCGCGTGCTCGGCGAGGTCCTGGACGTCATGCTCCGGCTGCTGCACCCGGTCGTCCCGTTCGTCACCGAGACCCTGTGGACCACGCTCACCGGCCGCGAGTCCGTCGTCATCGCCGACTGGCCGAGCGACAGCGGCTTCCGCGACGAGGCCGCCGAGCGGGAGATCGAGCTCGTGCAGCGGGTCGTCACCGAAGTCCGCCGCTTCCGCTCCGACCAGGGCCTCCAGCCGGGCCAGAAGGTCCCGGCCCGCCTGGAGCTGGCCGGCACCGCGCTCGCGCCGCACGAGCCGGCCATCCGCCAGCTCCTGCGCCTCCAGCCCGAGGGCGAGAGCTTCCACCCCACCGCGACCCTCCCGGTCGCCGGGGCCACGGTCGCGCTCGACCTGTCCGGCGCGATCGACGTGGAGGCGGAGCGCAAGCGCCTCGCCAAGGACCTGGCGGCGGCCGAGAAGGAGAAGGCCCAGGCCACGGCGAAGCTCGGCAACGAAGCCTTCCTCGCCAAGGCGCCGGACCAGGTGGTCGGGAAGATTCGCGCCCGGCTGGCCAAGGCGGACGAGGACATCGCCCGCATCACCGCCCAGCTGCAGAACCTGCCGCAGGCCTAGGGAATGTCGTGCCGATCACACCGGGCTCGCGGCGCTGATCCAGCCTGATCGACAGGACACCCCCTGGCACACCGCGGTAACGGCCCCGGAACCGAAAGGTTCCGGGGCCGCTCCGTAGACTGGACGGCGTGAGTGAGCAGCCCCCCTCCAGCGATGACTTCGACGAGATCGTCGAAGCCGAGACCGACCGAGACCCCGACCTGGCGGTGATCGAGGCCGGCAGCCGTACGCTGCGCGCCCAGGCCGGACCGCCCCAGGCCGACCCCGTGCCCGCACGGCCCGCCGACCCGGAGGTCGACCAGGCGCTGCGGGAGGTGGAGCAGGAGCTCGCCACCCGGTGGGGCGAGACCAAGCTGGAACCCTCGGTGGCGCGGATCGCCGCGCTGATGGACGTCCTGGGCGAGCCGCAGCGCTCGTACCCCTCGATCCACATCACCGGCACCAACGGCAAGACGTCCACCGCACGGATGATCGAGGCGCTGCTCGCCGCGTTCGACCTGCGCACCGGGCGGTACACCTCGCCGCACGTGCAGTCGATCACCGAGCGGATCAGCCTGGACGGCGCGCCGATCAGCCCCGAGCGCTTCGTGGAGACGTACCGGGACATCAAGCCGTACGTCGAGATGGTCGACGCCCAGCAGGACTACCGGCTCTCCTTCTTCGAGGTCCTCACCGGAATGGCGTACGCCGCGTTCGCGGACGCTCCGGTGGACGTGGCGGTCGTCGAGGTCGGCATGGGCGGCAGCTGGGACGCGACGAACGTGATCGACGGCTCCGTCGCCGTGGTCACGCCCATCTCGCTGGACCACACGGACCGGCTCGGCTCGACGCCCGCCGAAATCGCCGGCGAGAAGGCCGGGATCATCAAGGAGGGCGCGACCGTCGTCCTGGCGCAGCAGCCGGTGGACGCCGCGCAGGTGATGCTGAAGAAGGCCGTCGAGGTCGACGCGACGGTGGCCCGCGAGGGCCTGGAGTTCGGTGTCGTCTCCCGCGAGGTGGCGGTCGGCGGGCAGCTGCTGACGCTGCGCGGGCTCGGCGGCGAGTACGAGGAGATCTTCCTGCCCCTGTACGGCGCCCACCAGGCGCACAACGCGGCGGTCGCGCTGGCCGCGGTGGAGGCGTTCTTCGGGGTGAGCGCGCAGGGGCGCACGCTGGACATGGAGACCGTCCGGCGGGCCTTCGCCTCGGTGGCCTCGCCGGGCCGCCTGGAGGTGGTGCGGCGCAGCCCGACCGTGGTGCTGGATGCCGCGCACAACCCGGCCGGGGCGCAGGCGACCGCCGAGGGCATCAGCGAGGCGTTCGGCTTCTCGCGCCTGATCGGCGTCGTGGGCACGAGCGCCGACAAGGACGTGCGGGGCCTGCTGGAGGCGTTCGAGCCGATCTTCGCGGAAGTCGTGGTCACGCAGAACTCCAGCCATCGCGCGATGGACGCGGACGAGCTCGCCGCGATCGCCGTCGAGGTCTTCGGCGACGAGCGGGTGGTGGTCGAGCCGCGGCTGGACGACGCGCTGGAGGAGGCGATCACGCTCGCCGAGGAGGAGAGCGAGTTCGCGGGCGCGGGTGTCCTGGTGACGGGTTCCGTGATCACGGTCGGCGAGGCCCGGCTGCTGCTGGGGAAGGGCTGAGGATTCGATGCGTACGCTCTGCGCGTCCACGCTGATCGGCGAGTTCTTCGTGATCGGCTTCGCCGGTCTGGTGGCGATGAAGGACGACGGCCTGGCGCTGGGCACGGTGTGGACGGTGTGCGGAGTGCTCATGGCCCTCAGCGTCCTGCTGTGCGGCATGATCACCCGCCCGGGCGGCCTCCAGCTCGGCTGGGCGCTGCAGATCGCGCTCATCGCGAGCGGGTTCGTCGTGCCGATCATGTTCTTCCTGGGTGCGGTGTTCGCGGGCCTGTGGTGGGCGTCGATCCACTTCGGCCGCAAGATCGACGAGGCGAAGGCGCGCTGGGCGGCCCCGTCGGAAGAGGCGGCCCAGCCCCGGTGAGCGCGCGCCCGGCGGGTGGGGTGATCCGGGTGCCGGCGGGGCGCAGGGGCCCTGTAGCCTCACCTCACCGCACCCGTCTGCCTGCAAGGAGCCGTCACACATGACCCAGCGCACGCTCGTCCTGCTCAAGCCCGACGCCGTACGCCGCGGCCTGATCGGCGAGATCATCGGTCGCATCGAGCGCAAGGCCGGCTGGGCCATCACCGCAATGGAGCTGCGCACCCTCGACCAGGACACGCTGGAGCAGCACTACGGCGAGCACAAGGGCAAGCCGTTCTACGAGCCGCTCGTGGCGTTCATGTCCTCCGGACCGGTCGTCGCCCTGGTCGTCGAGGGCGAGCGCGTCATCGAGGGCGTACGGCAGATGGCCGGGCCGACCGACCCGATCGCCGCAGCGCCCGGGTCCATCCGGGGCGACTTCGGCACCATCGTCCGGGAGAACCTGATCCACGCATCGGACTCGGAGGAGTCCGCCATTCGGGAACTGAAGATTTTCTTCCCGGGTATTTCCTGACCTGCTGTCAGCCGTACAGGGCCCGTGACCTGGGGCGACCGATGGAATTTCGGTCGCCCTTCGGTATATGAACGTCCCGGTCGGGAACGCATCGGTCCGACGCCTCGTCACCTATACAGAGGCGGGCCACCGCGCCGTGTCCGGGCAAGCGTGACTACGATGTGAATCTCCGCGCCACACCACCCACCTCGCCTACCTGAGAAGCCGTCAACGCTCTAATTGGGAAGGCCCGACGCATCCTCATGGGAAACAAGGGGAACTCAATGTCGTTCATCGGCCGTGACATGGCTGTCGACCTCGGGACCGCCAACACGCTGGTGTACGTCAGGGGTCGCGGCATCGTCCTCAACGAGCCGTCCGTCGTCGCCATCAACACCAACACCGGTGGCATCCTGGCGGTCGGCGCCGAAGCGAAGAAGATGATCGGCCGGACCCCCGGCAACATCGTCGCCGTCCGCCCGCTGAAAGACGGGGTGATCGCCGACTTCGAGATCACCGAGCGGATGCTCAGGTATTTCATCCTGAAGATCCACAAGCGTCGCTACCTGGCCCGTCCGCGGGTCGTGGTCTGCGTCCCCTCGGGCATCACCGGAGTCGAGCGCCGCGCCGTCATCGAGGCGTCCACGCAGGCCGGCGCGCGCCAGGTGCACATCATCGAAGAGCCCATGGCCGCTGCCATCGGCTCCGGCCTCCCGGTCCACGAGGCCACCGGAAACATGGTCGTCGACATCGGTGGCGGCACCACCGAGGTCGCCGTCATCTCGCTCGGCGGAATCGTCACGGCACAGTCCATCCGGGTGGCCGGCGACGAGCTGGACAACGCGATCATCCAGCACATCAAGAAGGAGTACAGCCTCCTCCTCGGTGAGCGCACCGCCGAGCAGATCAAGATCACCATCGGCTCGGCGTTCGACCTCGAGACCGACGAGCACACCGAGATCCGCGGCCGCGACCTGGTCTCCGGTCTGCCCAAGACCGTGGTCATCTCGGCCGCCGAGGTCCGCAAGGCCATCGAGGAACCGGTCAACGCCATCGTCGACGCCGTCAAGACGACCCTCGACAAGTGCCCGCCGGAGCTCTCCGGCGACGTCATGGACCGCGGCATCGTGCTCACCGGCGGCGGCGCCCTGCTGCGCGGCCTCGACGAGCGGCTGCGCCGTGAGACCGGCATGCCCATCCACATCGCCGAGGACCCGCTGGACTCGGTGGCGCTGGGCTCCGGCAAGTGCGTCGAGGAGTTCGAGGCGCTCCAGCAGGTGCTGGACGCCCAGCCGCGCAGATAGCGCGTTCCCCAGCGGTCAGCCGTACGGGTGCTGTCCAGACCCGTACGGCTGATCGTTGATCGGGTGGGTCCGGTTGGTATAACGGCACACACACCCTGCGACCCACATTCCGGTGAGTTTTCCTACGAGGAAGGGCACGGCCGCCCCACGTGAGGGACACACGAGAGAGCCGGCTGCTCCTGGTGCTGCTGGTAGCCATCGCGTTCGCATTGATCACGGTGGACATCCGCGGCGGCGAGGAGTCGCCCGTGGACGGCGCCCGGCGGGCCGCCGCGACGGTCTTCGGCCCCGTCGAGAAGAGCGTCGCGTCCGCGGTCGATCCGGTCGGCAACGCCATCGCCGCCGTACGGGACTCCGACGAGCGCCACAACCGCGTGGCGCAGCTGGAGCGGGAGAACGCCGCGCTGAAGGCGAGACTCGGCAGCGACGACCGCAACCGCAGCCGTGTCCGCGAGCTCGACAACCTGCTGAAGAAGGCGGGCTCCGGCCAGTACGGCATCAAGGCGGCCGAGGTCATCGCCATAGGAGCCGCCCAGGGCTTCTCGTGGACCGTGACCATCGACGCCGGCTCCGCCGACGGCATCCGGCGCGACATGACCGTCATCAACGGCGACGGACTCGTCGGCCGCGTCACCACCGTCGGGCCGAGCACCTCCACGGTGCTCCTCGCCAACGACCCGGACTTCACCGTCGGCACCCGGATGGAGAAGACCGACGAGCTCGGCTTCGCCACCGGCCAGGGCGACCGCCCGCTGTCGGTGCAGTTCCTCAACGGCAAGGCCAAGGTCAAGCCCGGGGACCGGCTCGTCACCTTCGGCTCGCAGGCCGCCAAGCCGTTCGTGCCCGGCGTCCCGGTCGGCGAGGTCATCCGCGTCGACCCGTCCGGCGGCGACCTCACCCGCAACGTCTTCGTCCGCCCGTACGTCGGCTTCAGCAAGCTCGACATCGTCGGCGTCGTCGTGCAGTCCCCGCGCACCGACCCCCGCGACATGGTGCTGCCGCCCAAGCCCACGCCCGAGCCGACCGTCACGGTGACGGTGACCCCGTCCGCGGCCGGCACGCCCAGCGGCTCGCCGAGCGGCGCACCGGAGGGGGAGTAGACCATGCGCTTCAACCGGATCCTGCTCTCCACCACGCTCGTCGTGGTCGCCCTGGTCCTCCAGGTGTCGATCCTGGCCCGCCTCCAGCTCCCCGGCGCCGTCCCCGACCTGCTGCTGCTCGTCGTCCTCGCGCTGGCCCTCGTGTACGGGCACGTCAGCGGTGCCCTCATCGGCTTCGGCGCCGGACTGCTCGCCGACCTCGCGCCGCCCGCCGACCACGCCGCCGGCCGCTACGCCCTGGTCCTGTGCGTCATCGGCTACCTCGCGGGCCTGACCAAGCCGGAGAACGGCCAGCTGCGCTCCGCCACCGGCCCCATGGTCATGGTCGTCGCCGCCGCCGTCGCCTCCACGCTGCTGTACGCGGGCGTCGGCGCGCTCGTCGGGGACACCGCCGCCCGCCACGTCGGCCTGGTCTCACTGCTGATCAGCGCCGTCGTCTACGACGTGCTGCTCGCGCCCTTCACCGTGCCGCTGATCATGGCGCTCGCCCGACGAGCCGAGAACGATCCGCTGGCCGAGAACACCGGCGCCGGCACCGACGTCTCCACCGGCTGGATGGCCTCGGGCACCGGACTGCGCGTCGGCGGCCAGCGCAGCGGGCTGCGCATCAAGGCCGCCCGCAGCAGGGCGGCCCGCGCCGGCCGCATCAAGGGCGTCAAGCGACTGTGACCGAGGGGGCAACCGCGTCATGAGCAACATCCCCGAGACCGGCCGGACCCCCCGGGTCCAGATCCGGCTCATCGTCATCCAGGTCCTGGTCTTCTCCCTGCTGTTCACCCTCGGCGGGCGCCTGTGGTACCTCCAGATCCGGCAGGGCAAGGAGTACACCGACGAGGCGAAGAACAACCACGTCCAGCAGGTCGTCCAGCCCGCCGTCCGCGGCTCCATCCTCGACGCCCGCGGCGTGCCCCTCGCCGACAACGAGACCCGCCTCGTCGTCTCCGCCTCCCGCACCGAGCTGCTGAAGATGAAGGACGACGGCAAGGCCGTCCTGACCCGCCTCGCGGGCGTCCTCGGCATGAAGCCCAAGGAGGTCATGGACAAGGTCCGCCTCTGCGACGCCAAGACGCCCCAGCCCTGCTGGAACGGCTCCCCCTTCCAGCCGATCCCCGTCACCGACGAGGCCACCACCCAGCAGGCCCTCCAGATCCGCGAGCGCGCCGAGGACTTCCCCGGCATCACCGCCGAGCCCACCGCCGTACGCCGCTACACCGCGCCCGGCGGCGCCCGCACCGCGCAGGTCCTCGGCTACCTCTCGCCCGTCACCGACGAGGAGATCGAGAAGGCCAAGGACACCGACTCGCCGTTCCTGCGCTCCGACATGGTCGGCCGCTCCGGCCTGGAACGCACGTACGACAAGGCGCTGCGCGGCAAGGCGGGCGTCACCCGCTACGAGGTCGACAACCTCGGCCGCGTCCTCGGCGAGGCCGAGAGCGACCCGGGCCGCCCCGGCTCCACGGTCGTCACCAGCATCGACGCACGGGTCCAGGCCGTCGCCGAGTACGAGCTCCACGCGGCGATGAAGAAGGTCCGCCAGGAGACCGACAAGATCACCGGCCGGCCCTACAAGGCCGACGCGGGCGCCGTCGTCGTCATGGAGTCGCGGACCGGCCGCGTGGTCGCGATGGCCTCCCAGCCCGACTACGACCCCAACGCCTGGGTCGGCGGCATCTCCGCCAAGGAGTACGCCAAGCTCACCGGCAAGAACTCCAACTACCCGCTGCTCAACCGGGCCATCCAGGGCCAGGCACCCGCCGGCTCCATCTTCAAGGTGGTGTCGGCGAGCGCCGCCGTACGGGCCGGCTACCCCTTCGACGGCCGCTACAACTGCAGCAGCTCCTACAGCCTCGGCGGCCGCAGCTTCGCGAACTTCGAGTCCAAGGGACACGGTCCCATCAGCCTCGGCGACGCCCTCAAGTTCTCCTGCAACACCGTCTTCTACGCCCTCGGCCACCGGGAGTGGCAGAAGGACGGGGGCCTGAAGCCCAAGAAGGACGCCCACGACTGGTTCTACCGGACCGCACACGAGTTCGGCCTCGGCTCCGAGACCGGCATCGACCTCCCCAACGAGGTCACCGGCCGCATCCCCGACCGCCAGTGGAAGCAGCGGTTCTGGCAGGCCAACAAGGACTCCTGGTGCAAGCAGGGCAAGAAGGGCGGCACCTACGTCGAGCAGATCGCCTACGAAAGCTGCCTGGAAGGCAACCAGCTGAAGGCCTTCGACAGCATCAACTACGCCATCGGCCAGGGCGACGTCCTCGTCACCCCCATCCAGATGGCCACCGCCTACGCCGCCATCAGCAACGGCGGCACCCTCCACCGGCCCATCATCGGCAAGGCGATCATCAGCCCCGACGGCAAGCGGATCGAGGAGATCAAGCCCAGGGCCAACGGCAGGCTGCCCGTCGACGCCCGGACCATCAGCAACCTCGACAAGGGGCTGCGCTCCGTCGTCGAGCCCGGCGGCACCGCCGCCTGGCGGTTCGGCGGCTGGCCGCAGGACAAGATCCCGATGCGGGCCAAGACCGGCACCGCCCAGGTCTACGGCAAGCAGACCACCTCGTGGTTCGCCACCTACACCGACGACTTCACCATCGTCATGACGATCTCCCAGGGCGGCACGGGCTCCGGTGCCTCCGGCCCCGCCGTGCGCAACATCTACGACGCCCTCTACGGCCTCGACGACGCCGGCAACCAGGACCTCAAGCGCGCCCTGCTGCCCCAGCCGCAGAAGACGCTGCCCAGGATCCAGCCGGACGGCACCATCGACGCACCGGAGGTCAAGCCGTACGACCCCGACTCGCAGAAGGTCGACCCGGCCCAGCAGGGCGACGGGGAGCCGCAGCTCGCGGGCCCGCCCCCGGTCTGGAGGGACTGATCCACGATGGCCGGCACCAACAACTTCTCCGTCCCCGGGTACGCGCCGCAGCGCGGCGGCGTCTGGACCCGGCTGACCGCACGCGACTCCTGGGTGCGCCGGCTCGACTGGCCGCTGCTCTTCTCCTCGATCGCGCTGTCCTTCATCGGGTCGCTGCTCGTGTGGTCCGCCACCCGCAACCGCACCGAGCTCAACCACGGCGACCCGTACTACTTCCTGCTGCGCCACGTCCTCAACAGCGGCATCGGGTTCGCGCTGATGATCGGGACGATCTGGCTCGGCCACCGCACCCTGCGCGGTGCCGTGCCCGTGCTGTACGGCATCTCCGTGGTGCTGGTCCTGCTCGTCCTCACCCCGCTCGGCGCCACCATCAACGGCGCCCACGCGTGGATCGTGGTCGGCGGCGGCTTCTCCCTCCAGCCCTCCGAGTTCGTGAAGATCACGATCATCCTGGGCATGGCGATGCTCCTCGCCGCGAAGGTCGACGCGGGGGACCAGCTCCATCCGGACCACCGGACCGTCGCCAAGTCCCTCGGCATCGCCGTCGTACCGATGGCCATCGTCATGATGATGCCGGACCTCGGCTCCGTGATGGTGATGGTCGTCATCGTGCTCGGCGTGCTGCTCGCCTCCGGCGCCTCCAACCGCTGGATCTTCGGCCTGCTCGGCGCGGGCGCCGTCGGCGCCGCCCTGGTCGCGGCGCTCGGCGTCCTCGACGAGTACCAGATCAACCGCTTCGCAGCCTTCGCCAACCCCGAGCTCGATCCCGCGGGCGTCGGCTACAACACCAACCAGGCGCGCATCGCCATCGGTTCCGGCGGGCTGTACGGGGCCGGCCTCTTCAACGGCCACCAGACCACCGGCCAGTTCGTCCCCGAACAGCAGACCGACTTCATCTTCACCGTGGCCGGCGAGGAACTCGGCTTCATCGGCGCCGGCACGATACTCGCGCTGCTCGGCGTGGTGCTGTGGCGGGCCTGCCGCATCGCCCGCGAGACGACCGAGCTCTACGGCACGGTCGTCGCCGCCGGCATCATCGCCTGGTTCGCCTTCCAGTCCTTCGAGAACATCGGCATGACGCTCGGCATCATGCCGGTCGCCGGCCTGCCGCTGCCGTTCGTGTCGTACGGCGGATCGTCGATGTTCGCGGTGTGGGTGGCGATCGGACTGCTCCAGTCGATCAGGGTGCAGCGGCCCATAACGGCCTGAGCGGTGCCGCGCGGACCGGCGTAGACAGGGCCGTCCGGGGTAACCCGAATCGAATGACGGCGGATACACAACGCGAGATCGAGCGGAAGTACGAAGCCACCCCCGGCACCCGGCTGCCCGTCCTGACCGGCGTGGCCGGGACCGCCCGCACCGTCGACCAGGGCGTCACCGACCTGGACGCCGTGTACTACGACACCGCCGACCTGCGCCTCGCCGCGGCCGGCATCACCCTGCGGCGCCGCACCGGTGGCGGCGACGCCGGCTGGCACCTCAAACTGCCCGTCACCCCCGGGACCCGCGACGAGATCCGCGCCCCGCTCGCCGACGAGGTCCCGGACGCCCTGGCCGCCCTGGTCCGCGCCCGGACCCGCGGCGCCGCCGTCGTCCCCGTCGTACGCCTGCGCTCGTCGCGGGACGTGCGGCACCTCCTGGACGAGCGGGGCGCGCTGCTCGCCGAGCTCAGCACCGACACGGTCCGCGCGGACCGCCTGAACGGCTCCGGCCGCCACGCCGAGTGGACCGAGATCGAGGTGGAGCTCGCGGACGGCGGCGACCCCGCGTTCCTCGACGCCGTGCACAAGCGGCTGCGCAAGGCCGGGCTGCGCCCCGCCGCGTCGCCCTCCAAGCTCGAACGGGCACTGGTGGAGACCGGATGGCACCCCCCGCGCGAGCCCGAGGCGGACGGGAGCGCGGGCGACCACGTCCTGCGCTACCTGCGCGAGCACGCCGAAGCGCTCCTCACCTACGACGCCGCCGTACGGCGCGACCTGCCCGACTCGGTCCACAGGATGCGGGTCGCCACCCGCCGCCTGCGCAGCGCCCTGCGCTCGTACCGCACGGTCCTCGACCGCGCCGCCACCGATCCCCTCGCCGACGAGCTCAAGTGGCTCGCGGGCGAACTCGGTGCCGCGCGCGACCACGAAGTGCTCACCGGGCGGCTCACCGCCGGGACCGACGCGCTGCCGGACACCCTGCTCCTCGGCCCGGTGCGCGCCAGGCTGCAGGCCTGGGCCGCGGCCGGCCGCGCCGCCACCCGCGAGCGCACCACCGCCGCCCTCGACAGCGACCGCTACCTCGCCCTCCTCGCGGCCCTCACCGCGCTGCTGGCCGAGCCGCCGCTGCGCCGCGCGGCCCGGAAGCCCGCCGCGAAGGTGCTGCGCGGGGCGGTGCTCAAGGAGTACGAGCGGCTCGCCGCCCGCGTCGACCACGCCCTCGCCCTGCCCGCGGGCACGGCGCGGGACCTCGCCCTGCACGACGCCCGCAAGGCCGCCAAACGGGTCCGGTACGCCGTGGAGGCCGCCCGCCCGGCGCTCGGCAAGCCCGCGAAGCGCTTCGCCCGGCGGATGAAGGGCGTCCAGCAGCTCCTCGGCGAGCACCAGGACGCCGTCGTCGCCCGCGGGACCCTGCGGGAGCTGGCGGTCAAGGCCCACGCGGCCGGCGAGACCGCGTTCACCTGGGGATTGCTGTACGGCAGGGAGGAGGCCCGGGCGGAGCGCTGCGAGCGCGAGCTGCCGCAGGTGTGGGGCCGGGCGGCCCCTGGCGGGAAAGCGGGGCGGCTCTGAGGGCCCGGAGGGCGGGTTACGCTTGAGAGTCGCCCCCTTGCCAGCTCACGAAGGTTCGAGATGTCCGAGTCGGTCTTCCCACAGCTCGAAGCTCTGCTCCCGCATGTGCAGAAGCCCATCCAGTACGTCGGCGGTGAGCTGAACTCCACCGTCAAGGAGTGGGACAGCTGCGACGTGCGCTGGGCGCTCATGTACCCGGACGCGTACGAGGTCGGCCTGCCCAACCAGGGCGTCATGATCCTGTACGAGGTACTGAACGAGCGCGAGGGCGTGCTCGCGGAGCGCACCTACAGCGTGTGGCCCGACCTCGAAGCGCTGATGCGCGAGCACCGGGTGCCGCAGTTCACCGTGGACAGCCACCGGCCCGTGAAGGCGTTCGACGTCTTCGGGCTGAGCTTCTCCACCGAGCTCGGCTACACCAACATGCTCACCGCCCTCGACCTCGCGGGCATCCCGCTGGAGGCGAAGGACCGCACGCTCGACGACCCGATCGTGCTCGCGGGCGGCCACGCGGCCTTCAACCCCGAGCCGATCGCCGACTTCATCGACGCCGCGATCATCGGTGACGGCGAGCAGGCCGTGCTCGACATGACCGAGATCATCCGCGCCTGGAAGGCGGAGGGCCGCCCCGGCGGCCGCGAGGAGGTCCTCTTCCGCCTCGCGAGGACCGGCTCCGTCTACATCCCGGCGTTCTACGACGTGGAGTACCTCCCGGACGGCCGTATCGGCCGTGTCGTACCGAACAGGTCGGGCGTCCCGTGGCGCGTGTCCAAGCACACCGTCATGGACCTCGACGAGTGGCCCTACCCCAAGCAGCCGCTCGTCCCGCTCGCCGAGACCGTGCACGAGCGGATGTCCGTGGAGATCTTCCGCGGCTGCACCCGCGGCTGCCGTTTCTGCCAGGCCGGCATGATCACGCGCCCCGTGCGGGAGCGAAGCATCACCGGCATCGGCGAGATGGTCGACAAGGGCCTGAAGGCGACCGGCTTCGAGGAGGTCGGCCTGCTGTCGCTGTCCTCCGCCGACCACTCCGAGATCGGCGACATCGCCAAGGGCCTCGCCGACCGGTACGAAGAGGACAAGATCGGCCTGTCCCTGCCCTCCACCCGCGTGGACGCGTTCAACGTCGACCTCGCCAACGAGCTGACGCGCAACGGCCGCCGGTCCGGTCTGACCTTCGCCCCCGAGGGCGGCTCCGAGCGCATGCGCAAGGTCATCAACAAGATGGTGTCGGAGGAGGACCTGATCCGCACCGTCGCCACCGCGTACAGCAACGGCTGGCGCCAGGTGAAGCTGTACTTCATGTGCGGCCTGCCGACGGAGACCGACGACGACGTGCTCCAGATCGCCGACATGGCGGCGAACGTCATCGCCAAGGGCCGCGAGGTGTCGAAGTCCAACGACATCCGCTGCACGGTGTCGATCGGCGGGTTCGTCCCCAAGCCGCACACCCCCTTCCAGTGGGCCCCGCAGCTCTCCGCCGAGGAGACCGACGCCCGCCTGGAGAAGCTCCGCGACAAGATCCGCGGCGACAAGAAGTACGGCCGCTCCATCGGCTTCCGGTACCACGACGGCAAGCCAGGCATCGTCGAGGGCCTGCTCTCCCGCGGTGACCGCCGGGTCGGCGCGGTCATCCGCGCGGTCTACGAGGACGGCGGCCGCTTCGACGGCTGGCGCGAGCACTTCAGCTACGACCGCTGGATGGCCTGCGCCGAGAAGACGCTGCCGGAGTACGGCGTGGACGTCGACTGGTACACCACCCGCGAGCGCACCTACGAGGAGGTCCTGCCCTGGGACCACCTCGACTCCGGTCTCGACAAGGACTGGCTCTGGGAGGACTGGCAGGACGCCCTCGACGAGACGGAGGTCGAGGACTGCCGCTGGACGCCGTGCTTCGATTGCGGTGTCTGCCCGCAGATGGACACCCACATCCAGATCGGCCCGACGGGGAAGAAGCTCCTTCCGCTGACCGTCGTGAAGTGATCATGTAACGTCCGCGCAACGGCCCGGCCGGGGAAGAAACCCCTGGCCGGGCCGTTGCGTCATCTGCGGTATGGACCTGGAGAAGCGGAACGAGGCGTACGAGGGCGGCGAAGGCTGCCTCACCACGGTGATCAGGATCCCGGTGCGGATCGTGGTGCTGCTCGTGGTGATACCCGTCCGCATGCTCTGGGACGTCCTGACCGCCTGCGGCCGGGCGCTCGACCGGGTGCTGCTGCGCCCGCTGGGCCGGGCCCTGGAGTGGGTGTGGGACACCCTGCTGGTGCCCGTGGGCCGTGCCCTGGCGTGGCTGGTGTCGGGCCTGGTGACGTACGGCGTCGTGGTGCCCAGCCGGTGGCTGTACCGCTGGGTGCTCACCCCACTGGGGCGGGGCATCGCCTGGCTGGTCCACACGCTGGTCGTCACACCGCTGGTCTGGTTCTTCCGCACCGTGCTCACCCCGGTCGGGCGCGGGCTCGGATGGGTCCTGTGGGCCGTCTTCGTCTGGCCCTTCACCGCCCTGTACCGGTGGGTGCTCACCCCGCTCGGACACGGCCTGGCCTGGCTCGGCACGGTCCTCGTCGTCATCCCCTGCCGGTGGCTGTACCGCTGGGTGCTCACCCCGGTCGGACGCGCTCTCCTCGCCGTCGGGCGGGAGATCGTCGCCGCGGCCGAGGTCGCCTGGCGCGTCGCCGGGTACGTCTCGCGCGCCGTGGGCCGCGCGCTGAAGTGGCTCGCCTGGCACCTCGCCGGCCGGCCCGCCGCCTGGTTCTACCGCACCGTGTGCACCCCGGTCGGCCATGCCGTGCGCGACCACCTGTGGCGCCCGGCCCGGCGCGCCGCCGTCGCGGCGGGGCGCGCGGCCGGGGCGGCGCTCGTCTCCGCAGGTGAGGTGGTGCGCAAGGCCCGCCGGGACGCGTGGCGGGCCCTGGTGGGCGACGCCGCCGCGCGGCAGCCCCTGGAACACGCGCACGTCCCGGCGCGTACTCTGGGTAGTACGACGACCGCTCCTGGCGCGGCGCCCGCACCCGAGATCTCCCTGCGCAAGCGGGGGTGAGCCGGGCGGGACCCCCGGGAGCCGCCCGAATTTTCGTGGGCGGTGCGCCACCCGCGCCCGCCCCGCACCGAGGAGAAGAACCACTGGGCAAGCGACAGCCCGAAGGCCCGCCGCCCGCACCGGCGGTGCAGCGCATCCGACTGCGCTACACCAAGCGCGGCCGCCTCCGGTTCACCAGCCACCGTGACTTCCAGCGCGCCTTCGAGCGTGCGCTGCGCCGCGCCGAGGTGCCCATGGCGTACTCGGCCGGCTTCACCCCGCACCCGAAGGTCTCGTACGCCAACGCCGCCCCCACCGGGACCGGCTCCGAAGCGGAGTACCTGGAGATCGCCCTCACCGAGCCGCGCGACCCCGGCACGCTGCGCGAGCTGCTCGACGAGTCCCTCCCCGACGGGCTCGACATCACCGACGCCGTCGAGGCGCGCACCTCCGGACTCGCCGACCGGCTCACCGCCTCCGTCTGGGAGCTGCGGCTCGACGGCGTGGGCGCCGAGGAGGCCGGGCGCGCCGTCGCCGCCTTCCTGGCGGCCGACACCGTCGAGGTGCAGCGCAGGACGAAGAACGGCATGCGCACCTTCGACGCCCGGGCCGCCGTGGCGGGCCTGGAGGCGGCCTCCGCGCCGGACGATAGGCCGGGGCAGGGCCCCTGTGCGATACTGCGGCTGGTTGTTCGGCACGTGACACCTGCCGTACGACCCGACGACGTCCTGTCCGGTCTCCGAGCTGTGGCCGACCTGGCGCCGCCGGTCCCCGCAGCGGTGACCAGGCTGGCGCAGGGGCTCTTCGACGAGGAGTCCGGCACGGTGACCGACCCGCTCGCGCCCGACCGCGAGGCAGTCACGGCCGCCCCACCCAAGGCCGCCGAACATGCCGCGGCGACGCAGGGTGCAGGTTCCGCGCAGGGGTAGTCGTCGCAGCGCAGCCCTGGCACTCGGGAGCCACCTGGGTCGGGCCGCGTGCACACACACAAGACTTTCGCCAGGCCGTGCGTACCTCGTACGGAACCGGCGAGCCAGACATAACAGCTCCCGTGCGGCGCCCGCGCCCGACGCGGCGCCCGGGAGCGTGACGGGAGAACCGCCCGCATGCTCGAGCCGAACGAATCCGGCGTCACCGCCGGTCACCACACCAGCGAAGAGAACAACTCTCCGAGCGACACGCTGCCGCCGCGCCGCCGGCGCCGCGCCGCCTCGCGTCCCGCCGGCCCGCCGTCCGCGGCCACCGGCGCCGCCGAGGTCGTCGTCGACACCCCGGAGCCGGCACCGGCCCCGGCCGCCGCCGAGGCGCCCGCCGCCGCGGCCACCGAGGACGCCGCGCCCGCCCGTCCGCGCCGCCGCGCCACGCGCAAGGCGACGGCTCCCGCCGGCGCGCCCGCCGCTGCCGAGGCGCCCGCCGCGGAAACGCCCGCCGAGGCCCCCGAGGCGGAGGCTCCGGCCGAGGAGGCCGCCCCGGCTCGTACGCGTCGCCGTGCGACCCGCAAGGCCACGGCTCCGGCGGGTGCGCCGGAGGCCGCCGAGGCACCGCAGACCGTGGAGGCCCCGGCCGCCGCCGAGGCCGCGGTCGAGGAGACCGCCGCTCCCGCTCGTACGCGTCGCCGTGCGACCCGCAAGGCCACGGCTCCGGCCGGTGCGCCCGAGGCCGCCGAGGCACCGCAGACCGTGGAGGCCCCGGCCGCCGCCGAGGCTCCCGTCGAGGAGGCTCCGGCCGAGGAGGCCGC
>NZ_JBITEO010000001.1:338826-486480 GCF_044455245.1 Streptomyces sp. NPDC051310 | reverse complement strand
GCCGCCCCGGCTCGTACGCGTCGCCGTGCGACCCGCAAGGCCACGGCTCCGGCCGGCCCGCCGAAGGCCGTCGAGGCCCCGCAGGAGCCCGCCGCCGTGGCGGACGAGGCCGAGGAGCCCGAGGACGAGGAGACCCCCGAGGCGGCCGCTGCCGAAGCGCCCGCCGAGGCCCCGGGCGTGGAGGCTCCGGCCGAGGAGGCCGCCGCCCCGGCTCGTACGCGTCGCCGTGCGACCCGCAAGGCCACGGCTCCGGCCGGCCCGCCGAAGGCCGTCGAGGCCCCGCAGGAGCCCGCCGCCGAGCAGCCCGCCGCCGAGGCGCAGGCCGCGGCCGTCGCCGAGCAGCCGGCAGCCGCCGAGGCGGCCCCCGAGGCGCCGCGCGGCCGTACCCGCCGCCGCGCCGTCCGCCAGGCGGCCGCGCCCGCCGGCGGTCCGGCGATCCCGGACGAGGAGGCCGTCGCCGAGGAGGGCGAGGCGCTGCCCGCCGGCACCGTCGCCCAGATCACCGCCGACGAGGAGCAGGTCGCCGCGGCCGAGAAGGCCGCCTCCCGCGGGCGTACCCGCCGCCGCGCCGCCGCTCCCGAGTTCACCACCGACCCCGGGCACAAGCCGGAGCGCCGCCGGGCCACCCGCCCCGCGGTGCCGGTCTTCCAGGCGCCGGTCTTCACCGAGCCGATGTTCCAGACCCCGGAGACGGCCGCCGCGGCTGCCGCCGCGCAGGCCGCGGGGCAGCGGGACGAGGAGGAGACCCCGGTCGCCGAGGCCCCCGAGCCGGTGGAGACCGGCGGCCGCCGCCGTCGCCGCCGCCGGGGCGAGCCCGCCGCCGAGCAGGTCGTCGAGGCCGTCGAGCCGATCGAGCCGATCGAGCCGATCGAGGCCGAAGAGGCCGAGGAGCCCGAGGAGCCCGAGGAGCCCGAGGCCGAGGCCGCCGAGGAGGGCGAGGAGTACGAGGACCGGCCGTCCCGTCGCCGCCGCCGCGGGGGCCGCCGCCGTCGTCGTGGCGAGTCCGCCGAGTCCGCCGAGGACGAGACGGACGAGGCCGAGTCCGCCGAGCACGAGGCGGAGGAGGAGCCGGAGGGCGAGGACGAGGAGCACGAGGCCGGGACCCCGTCCGCGGCGGGCACCAGCAGCTCGCGCCGCCGCCGTCGCCGCCGCCGCCGCAGCGGTGACGCGGGCGAGGCGGAGGCCGCCGAGGACGACGGCGTCCGTACGGTCGTCAAGGTCCGCGAGCCGCGCCCGGCGCGCGAGAAGGCCGAGCCGTCCGACGAGGTGCAGTCCATCAAGGGCTCGACCCGCCTGGAGGCGAAGAAGCAGCGCCGCCGCGAGGGCCGCGAACAGGGCCGCCGCCGCGTGCCGATCATCACCGAGGCGGAGTTCCTGGCGCGCCGCGAGGCCGTCGAGCGCGTGATGGTCGTCCGCCAGAGCGGCGAGCGCACCCAGATCGGCGTCCTCGAGGACAACGTGCTCGTGGAGCACTACGTCAACAAGGAGCAGGCCACCAGCTACGTCGGCAACGTCTACCTGGGCAAGGTCCAGAACGTCCTGCCGTCCATGGAGGCCGCGTTCGTCGACATCGGCAAGGGCCGCAACGCCGTCCTGTACGCCGGTGAGGTGAACTTCGAGGCGCTCGGCATGGCCAACGGGCCGCGCCGCATCGAGACCGCGCTCAAGTCCGGCCAGTCCGTCCTCGTCCAGGTCACCAAGGACCCGATCGGCCACAAGGGCGCCCGCCTGACCAGCCAGGTCTCGCTGCCCGGCCGCTACCTGGTCTACGTGCCCGAGGGCTCGATGACCGGCATCAGCCGCAAGCTGCCCGACACCGAGCGCGCCCGGCTGAAGACCATCCTCAAGAAGATCGTCCCCGAGGACGCGGGCGTCATCGTGCGCACCGCCGCCGAGGGCGCGAGCGAGGACGAGCTGCGCCGTGACGTCGAGCGGCTCCAGGCGCAGTGGGAGGACATCCAGCGGAAGGCGAAGAGCGGCAACGCCCCGACCCTCCTCTACGGTGAGCCGGACATGACCGTCCGGGTCGTCCGCGACATCTTCAACGAGGACTTCTCCAAGGTCATCGTCAGCGGTGACGAGGCGTGGGAGACCATCCACGGCTACGTGTCGCACGTCGCGCCCGACCTGGCGGACCGGCTCCAGCGCTGGACCTCCGAGACCGACGTCTTCGCGACCTACCGGATCGACGAGCAGCTGATGAAGGCGCTGGACCGGAAGGTCTGGCTGCCGTCCGGCGGCTCGCTGGTGATCGACAAGACCGAGGCGATGATCGTGGTCGACGTCAACACCGGCAAGTTCACCGGCCAGGGCGGCAACCTCGAGGAGACCGTCACCAGGAACAACCTGGAGGCGGCCGAGGAGATCGTGCGCCAGCTGCGGCTGCGCGACCTGGGCGGCATCGTCGTCATCGACTTCATCGACATGGTGCTGGAGTCCAACCGGGACCTGGTGCTGCGGCGCCTGCTGGAGTGCCTGGGCCGGGACCGCACGAAGCACCAGGTCGCCGAGGTCACCTCGCTGGGCCTGGTGCAGATGACCCGCAAGCGGGTGGGCCAGGGCCTGCTGGAGTCCTTCTCCGAGACCTGCGTGCACTGCAACGGCCGCGGCGTGATCGTCCACATGGAGCAGCCGACCACCGCCGGTGGCGGCGGCAACGGCGGCAAGCGCGCCAAGAAGCGGGGCCGCGCCGCCGACGCCGAGGCCGTCGAGGCCCCGGTGGCCGCGCAGGCCGGTACCGCGGCCGAGGCCGAGCCCGAGGTGGAGACCGAGGCCGAGGTGGCGGCGGAGGTCGCCGCGCCGGTCGCGGTGGAGGAGCCGTTCCGCCCGGACGAGGAGCTCTACTCGAGCGTCGCCGAGGCCGAGGCCGCGGCGTCCCGTGGCCGCGGCCGCCGCCGGGTCACCCGCAAGGCCACCGCTCCGGCCGGCGCCCCGCGCGCCGCGCAGGAGCCGGCGCCGCAGCCGGCGCTCGCCGAGGTGGCGCCGGAAGCCGTCGAGGTGGAGGCGGTCCCGGCCGTCGTCACCGCGGCCGAGGAGGAGGCGGCCCCGAAGGGCCGTACGCGCCGCCGGGCCACCCGCAAGGCGACGGCCCCGGCCGGCGCCCCCCAGGGTGCCGAGGAGGCCGCGGCCGAGGTCGTCGCTCCCGCCGCGCCGCAGCAGCAGGCCGAGGCCGCCGCTCCGGAGCAGCCGGCCGAGCCGGCCGCCCCGCAGCAGCAGCCGGAGCCGGCTCCGGCCGAGGAGCCGGCCGCCGTCGAGGAGGCCCCCGTGGCGGCTCCGCCGCGTGCCCGCCGCCGCGTCGTGCGCAAGGTCACGGCTCCCGCCGGTTCCCCGACCGGTGCCGACGAGGCCGCGGTCGTCGTGGTGAAGGCCACGCCGGCCCCGGCCGAGGCGCCGCAGGACGGGACCGGTGAGGCGGCCGAGGCGGCCGACACGGCGGGGGAGGCGGAGGCGCCGGCCAAGAAGACGGCCCGCAAGACCGCCAAGAAGGCCACGGCCAAGAAGGCGGCCACCGCCAAGAAGACCGCCACGGCGAAGAAGACGGCGGCCAAGAAGACGACCGCCAAGAAGGCCACCACCAAGAAGACGGCGGCCAAGAAGACCGCCGCGGCCGAGCAGTCCACGGCGCCTTCCGTGACGGCTGTCACGGACAGCTGACGGCCGGCCGCCACAGCCGGGCAGCGCCTCCCGGCTGACGGCTGAACAGTTGGTGTGCACCGGTGGAACGTTCCGTGTTCCGCCCCGGGATTACCCGGGGCGGAACCGGGATTTCGTTTCGGAATCGATGCCTCCCTCCGTTAACGGCCCCGAAATTGACCAGGAAATTCCTGATAATGTGACGCCGGTCGCTGCCGTGGGCGGGCCCCGCCCGGAGACTACGGCCGGTGACCGACCCGGTTCCGGGACAAGACCGGTCCCAGCAATCCTCGGTAGGGCGTCGGCATCGCGCCGGAGGGGTACGCGCGGCCTCGAGAGACGTCCGCACACCCCAGACCTCTGCCACAAAGAGCTCTTGCGGTGTTCAAGGAGGACTCCATGCCGAGCATCAACGAGCAGCCCATCCCCGCTGCCCGCCCGGTCATCGGTGAAGATGAGATCGAGGCCGCGGTACGCGTACTGCGCACCGGCCGCGTCGTCCAGGGCCCCGAGGTGGCGGCCTTCGAGGAGGAGTTCTCCGCGCTGGTGGACGGACGGCACTGCGTCGCCGTCAACTCCGGCACGTCGGCACTCCACCTGCTGCTCATGGCGATGGGCGTCGGCCCCGGCGACGAGGTGATCGTCCCGTCGTTCTCCTTCGCCGCCTCGGCGAACGCGGTCCGCCTGGTCGGCGCCGACGTGGTCTTCGCGGACATCGAGCCGGGCAGCTTCAACCTGGACCCGGCCGCCGTCGAGGCCGCCATCACCCCGCGCACCGCCGCGATCATGCCGGTCCACCTGTACGGCCACCCGGCCGCGATGGACAAGATCATGGCCATCGCCGACCGGCACAAGCTCGCGGTCGTCGAGGACGCCTGCCAGGCCCACGCCGCGGCGCTGAACGGCACCCCGGTCGGCGCCTTCGGCACCGGCGGCACCTTCAGCTTCTACCCGACGAAGAACATGCACTCCCTCGAGGGCGGCATGATCTCCACCGGTGACGCCGAGATCGCCCGCACCCTGCGCCTGCTGCGCAACCAGGGCATGGAGCAGCGGTACGCCAACGAGATCGTCGGCGCCAACATGCGCATGACCGACGTCGCCGCCGCGGTCGGCCGCGTCCAGCTGGCGAAGCTGAACGGCTGGACCGAGCAGCGCATCGCCAACGCCGCGTACCTCAGCGAGCACATCACCGCGGCGGGCATCGTGACGCCGCCGGTCGCCGAGGGCGCGCGCCACATCTACCACCAGTACACGGTCCGGGTGCAGGGCGGTGACCGCGACGCCGTGATGGCGAAGCTCACCGAGGCGGGCGTCGGCAACGCCGTCTACTACCCGACCCCGATCCACCGTCTGAAGCCCTACTGGGAGCCGGACCAGAAGGCCGGCCGGAACTGGGACCTGCCCGAGACGGAGAAGGCCGCGGTCGAGGTCGTCTCGCTGCCCGTCCACCCCTCGCTGACCCAGAACGACCTGGAGCGCATCGTCACCGCCGTGAACGCGCTGGGAGAGAACCTGTGACTGCTGCTGGACTGCGGGCCGGCCTGATCGGCCTCGGCTCGATGGGACGCCACCACGCCCGCGTACTGGCCGGGCTGGACGGCGTACAGCTCGTCGGCGTCGTCGACCCGATGGGGGACAAGAACGGCTGGGCCCAGGGCGCACCCGTCCTGTCCACCGTCGAGGAACTGATCGCGCTCGGCATCGACTACGCCGTCGTGGCCTGCCCGACCGCGCTGCACGAGGAAGTCGGCCTGAAGCTGGCCGACGCCGGCGTGCACGCGCTGATCGAGAAGCCGGTCGCGGACACCGTCGAGGGCGCCCGCCGGCTCGTCGAGGCGTTCGAGGCACGCGGCCTGGTCGCCGGCGTGGGCCACATCGAGCGCTGCAACCCGGCGCTGCGCAGCCTGCGCTCCCGGCTGGAGGCCGGCGAGCTGGGCGACGTCTACCAGGTCGTCACACGCCGCCAGGGCCCCTTCCCGCACCGCATCGCGGACGTCGGCGTGGTCAAGGACCTCGCGACCCACGACATCGACCTGACCGGCTGGGTCACGGGCCAGGAGTACCGGTCCATCGCCGCCCACACCGTGTCGAAGTCGGGACGCCCGCACGAGGACATGGTCTCGGCCGTCGGCCAGCTGTCCGACGGCACGATGGTCAACCACCTGGTGAACTGGCTCAGCCCGCTGAAGGAGCGATTCACCTCCGTCACCGGTGAGAAGGGCTGCTTCATCGCCGACACCCTCACCGCCGACCTCACCTTCTACTCGAACGCCGCCGTGGCCACCGAGTGGGAGGCGCTGCGCGCGTTCCGCGGGGTCTCCGAGGGCGACATGATCCGCTACGCCATCCCGAAGCGGGAGCCGCTCCTCGTCGAGCACGAGCTCTTCCGCGACGCGGTCCTCGGCGAGTCGCAGGACATCTGCACGCTCCGCCAGGGTCTGCGTACGGTGGAGGTGGCCGCCGCGGTCCTCGAGTCGGCCTCCAGCGGTACCACCGTCACCCTCCCGGCCCAGGACCGGACGGACCATGTCGCCTGACATTTCCGAGAACACCCCCGGCGATCCGCAGCGTGCCCGCAGGGGCACGCGCGGACGGATCGTCATGCTCGTCGACAACGGCGTGCACGGAGACTCCCGGGTGCAGAAGCAGGCGAGCTCCGCGGCGGCGGCCGGCTGGGACGTCATCCTGCTCGGCAAGCTGACCGGCAAGGAGGAGTCCGACACCTGGATGATCGGCGACGCCGAGGTCCGGCTCATCCGGGTGAAGTCGAAGATGTCGACCCGTCCGAAGGACCTGCGGGGCGCGCCGCTGCGCCGGCCCCTCGCGTACTCCTCGGACCGCGTCGCCGACTTCCGCCGCCAGCAGGTCAAGGCGTGGCGCGCCGACCTGCGGGTGCGCGGCGCCGCGCTGCAGGCCGGCGAGGCGAGCTCGCCGCTCGGCCCGGTCGCCGCCAAGGCCTGGCTGACCGTCCCGCGCGTGGCGGCCAAGGCGACCTCCCGCTGGGTGTCGCTGCGCACCCGTGAGACGCGCAAGCTGCGCAACATCCGCCGCACCCGCTCCGCCGTCCTGGACCGTGCGACCACCGCCTTCTGGCTGACGACCATGGGCGAGCGCGCCTGGCGCCGGCTCGACCCGGGCGTGTGGGACTTCGAGCTGGCGTACGGGCCCGTCATCGACGAGCTGAAGCCGGACATCATCCACGCCAACGACTTCCGCATGCTCGGCGTCGGCTCGCGCGCCAAGCTGCGCGCCCGCGCCGCCGGCCGCAAGGTCCAGCTGGTGTGGGACGCGCACGAGTTCCTCCCCGGCGTGCGCTCCTGGGCCAACCAGCGCAAGCTGCCCGCGATGGTGGCGTACGAGCGGGAGCACGCGAAGTACGCCGATGCGGTGATGACCGTCTCCGGCGGCCTCGCCGACCTGCTGCAGAAGTCGCACAAGCTGCGCGAGCGCCCCGCGGTGGTGCTCAACGCGCCGGACGCGGCGGCCACCTCCCGCTTCACCGACGAGCCGGTGCCGGACATCCGCGGCCTGTGCGGGATCGGCCCGGACGTGCCCCTGCTGGTCTACAGCGGTCTGGCGGCCCGTCAGCGCGGCCTGGGCATCATGGTCGAGGGCCTGCCGGAACTCCCCGAGGCGCACGTGCTGTTCGTGGCGTCCAGCCCCGAACTGCCGTACGTCAAGGAGCTCATGGCGCGCGCCGAGGAGCTCGGCGTGGCCGAGCGGGTGCACGCCCTGCCGTACGTACCGCACTGGCAGGTCGTGCCGTTCCTCTCCGGCGCGGACGTCGGTGTCATCCCGATCCACCACTGGCCGAACCACGAGATCGCGCTGATCACGAAGTTCTTCGAGTACTCGCACGCCCGGCTGCCGCTGGTGGTCAGCGATGTGAAGACGATGGCCGAGGTGACCCGGGAGACCGGCCAGGGCGAGGTCTTCCGCGCCGAGGACGTCACCGACTACGTGCGCGCCGTGCGCGCGGTGCTCGCCGACCCCAAGCGGTACACCGCCGCATACGAGGTCGAGGGCAGGCTCGACGAGTGGACCTGGGAAGCCCAGGCCAAGGTTCTCGATTCGGTCTACACCCGACTGATGCAGGGAGCGGGGGATGGCAGGAACCCCTGACGTCAGTGTCGTCGTCGCCGTCTACAACACCATGCCGTACCTCACCGAGTGCCTGAACTCCCTCCTGGGACAGAGCATCGGGCGGGACCGGCTGGAGATCGTGGCGGTCGACGACGGTTCCACCGACGACAGTGGCCGCGAACTCGACAGGTTCGCGGAGCAGTACCCGGACACCGTCAAGGTCATCCACCAGGAGAACTCCGGTGGCCCCGCCGCGCCCAGCAACCGGGCGCTGGACGTGGCCACCGGCCGGTTCGTCTACTTCATCGGCTCCGACGACTACCTGGGCGAGCAGGCGCTGGAGCGGATGGTGGCCTGCGCCGACGAGCACGGCTCGGACATCGTCGTCGGCAAGATGGTCGGCACCAACGGCCGCTACGTCCACCAGGCGCTCTACAAGAAGAGCGACCCGGACGTCAGCCTGTACGACTCGGCGCTGCCGTTCACGCTGGCCAACACCAAGCTGTTCCGGCGCGAGCTGGTCGAGCAGCACAAGCTGCGCTTCCCGGAGGACATGCCGGTCGGCTCCGACCAGCCCTTCACCATCGAGGCGTGCGTACGGGCCCGCAAGATCTCCGTCGTCGCCGACTACACCTGTTACTACGCGGTCAAGCGCGGTGACGCGTCGAACATCACGTACCGCGCGAACCACCTCGCCCGTCTGCACTGCGTCAGCGAGATCATGCGGCACGCGGCCGGCCTGATCGAGGCGGGCCCGAAGCGTGACGCGGTCTTCCAGCGCCACTTCACCTGGGAGCTCGCCAAGCTCGTCCAGGAGGACTTCCCCTCCCTGGACCGCGAGACGCAGGTCCAGCTGTGCGCGGGCATCGCCCGCCTCGCCGACACCTACTTCACCGACGCGATCCGCGACAAGCTGGACGTCAAGCGGCGCGTACGGATCGGGCTCGCCCAGCGCGGCGCCGTGGACGAGCTGATCCGGGCCATCGCCGACGAGACCGAGCACGGCCCGCCGCCCTTCCTGCTGGAGGACGGCCGGGCCTTCGCCCGCTACCCGGGCTTCCGCGACGCCCGCCTCGGCCTGCCCGACCGGCTCTTCGAGGTCATCGCCGAGGCCGTGCCCCGGCAGCTGGCCGCCGGCACGGAGCTGCTCTGCGCGGAGTGGGACCAGAGCGGCGACGACATGGCCGTCCGCCTCGCCGTACGGATCCCCGTGACCGGCGAGACCGGCTCGGCCGCGCTCCGCCTGGCCGCCAAGGCCATGCCCAAGAGCGCCGACAAGCCCGGCGGGCGCCGGCTGCCCGTGGGCACCGAGCTGCCGGCCCCGGCCGGCGAGTCGTCCCGCGAGCCGGCGGCCGACGGTACCGGCACGGTGCTGCGCGCCCGCATCCCCGTCGAGCCCCACCGGGCCAAGCTCGGTGTCCGCGCGTACGTGGACGTGGCAGGCTCGGTGTACGAGATCCCGGTCCCGGTCCGCGGCCGGCCGCTGCCCCTGGCCCGGCGCTGGCGGGAGAGGGTCCCGTACCGCATCTCGGCCAACGCCAACGCCAAGGGGCGGCTGGTGATCACCACGGCTCCGCTCTGGGAGCCCTCGCTCGGCGTGGGCAAGCGACTGCGCCAATTGATGTCCCGTGTGAAGAGGAAACTGACCCGATGAATATCTGTGTAGTCGCGCTCGGCAAGATCGGCCTGCCGCTCGCCGTGCAGTTCGCCGTCAAGGGCCACAAGGTCATCGGCGCCGACGTCAACGAGAAGGTCGTCGAGCTGGTCAACGCCGGCACGGAGCCCTTCCCGGGCGAGCACGACCTGGACCGGCTGCTCAAGCAGACCGTCGGCGCCGGGCTGCTGTCCGCGACCACCGACACCACCGCCGCCGTCGCTCAGTCCGACGCCGTCGTGGTCGTCGTCCCGCTGTTCGTGGACGCCGAGGGCACCCCGGACTTCGGCTGGATGGACGCCGCGACCAAGGCGATCGCCAAGGGCCTCAAGCCCGGCACCCTGGTCTCCTACGAGACCACCCTGCCGGTCGGCACCACCCGCACCCGCTGGGCGCCGATGCTGGAGGAGGGCTCCGGCCTGACCGCCGGCGAGGACTTCCACCTGGTCTTCTCCCCGGAGCGGGTGCTCACCGGCCGTGTCTTCGCCGACCTGCGCCGCTACCCCAAGCTCGTCGGCGGCATCGACGAGGCGTCCAGCCGCCGCGGTGTGGAGTTCTACGAGCAGGTCCTCGACTTCGACGACCGCACCGACCTGCCGCAGCCGAACGGCGTGTGGGACCTGGGCACGGCCGAGGCCTCCGAGCTGGCCAAGCTCGCCGAGACCACGTACCGGGACGTCAACATCGGCCTGGCGAACCAGTTCGCCCGGTTCGCCGACCAGAACGGCATCGACGTCAAGAAGGTCATCGAGGCCTGCAACTCGCAGCCCTACAGCCACATCCACCAGCCGGGCATCGCCGTCGGCGGCCACTGCATCCCGATCTACCCGCGGATGTACCTGTGGAACGACCCGCAGGCGACCGTCGTGCGCTCGGCCCGCGAGGCCAACGCCGCGATGCCGGAGTACGCCGTGGACCTGCTGGCCGCCGCCTACGGCGACCTCACCGGCGTCAACGTGCTCGTGCTGGGCGCCGCGTACCGCGGTGGCGTCAAGGAGACCGCCTTCTCCGGCGTCTTCCCGACCGTCGAGGCGCTCAAGGCGCGCGGCGCGGTGCCGTTCGTCTCCGACCCGATGTACACGGCCGACGAGCTGGAGGCGCACGGCCTGACCGCGCACCGGGGCGAGAAGGTCACCGCCGCGATCCTCCAGGCGGACCACGCCGAGTACCGCACGCTGACCCCGGCGGACCTGCCGGACGTCACCGTGCTGGTCGACGGCCGCCGCACCACCGACCCGGCCGCCTGGAAGGGCGTGCGCCGCGTCGTCATCGGCGGCTGACACCGCCTCCGTACGCGTACGGACACGAGGCGGCGCCCCCTCGCGGGAGGGGGCGCCGCCTCTTCGCGTACCCGCCGGGCGGGCTACCGCAGGAAGTCCGCCAGCACCGCCGCCGTGCGCGTGCCGTCGTGGTACTTGCGGGCGAACCGGGCCGAACGCTCGCCCAGCCGGGCCGTGCCGTCCCGGTCGTCCAGCAGCGACTCCAGCGCCTCCCGCAGCGTGTCCGGTGTGGCGTTCACCACCGGGTTGTCCTCGCCCAGGGCGGCTGCGACCGTCTCCGTCAGGTACGCCACGACCGGCTTGCCCGCCGCCATGCCCTCGCAGGCGAACGTGCCGTAACTGCCGATCGCGAACTGGTCCACCACGATGTCCGCGTCCTTGACCAGCTCCCGCATCTCGGTCCAGTCGACCTGCTCGGCCAGCCGGAACTCGATCACCCCCCGGTCGTCCAGCTCCCGCAGCACCGGCAGGGCCCGGTCGGTGCCCTTCGTCCACCGCTTCGACGGCGCGTGCAGCACCACCGGGCGCCTCCGCTCCATCACCGGCCGGTCGCAGGCGAACGCGTCCACGTCCACCACCAGCGGGGCCCACGTGGCCGACGGAAGGTCGTCCAGCAGGTCCGGGGTGGTGACGAAGGACGGCAGCCCGAACCGCTCGGCCGTGGCGCGGTTGCGCTCGGCGACCTTGGTCAGCCGGTCCACCATGCCGTCCGGGGCGTCGTGGAACAGGGAGTGCGCCACCCGGTCCATGTGGTGCAGCGGGTGGCGGATCTCGCTGCCGTGCGCCAGCAGCGCCACCTTGATGCTGGTGCGCAGCAGCGCGGGCAGGTCGTCCTCCAGGTGGCTTCCGTTGAGCCGCCCCAGCACCGGCAGGAAGGCGTCCGCGATCACATGCGTGTAGTTGCGGAAGACCCGCTCGGCCTGCTCCAGCATCACCGTCAGCCGGCCCAGCTTCGAGCTGTCGAGGTACACGTCCGCCGGGTAGTTGAACGTCCCCGGCGCCGTCGCCATGAACACCTGCGCCGACACGTCCGGCCGGCTGCGGCACACCGCGTGTGCGAAGGAGGCGAGCTGGCCCGCATAGTTCGCGGGGCCCATGCCCAGCCGGATGGGCGTCCGCCGTGTCAGCGGCGTCCACGTCGGCACCGGCCGCGCGGGCCTGGCGTCCGCCTTCGGCACGGGGAGGGGCTCGCCGTCCCAGCCCAGCTCCGGGCGCGGGACCGGCGCCGGGCCGCCGCCCAGCTTCCGGTACAGCGCCAGCAGCGGCGCCACCCGGTGCTCCCAGGTGTGGGCGCGCCGCTCTTCGGCCGACGGCCGCCGCCCGGGGTCCACGGCCGCCGCGACCGTCTTCGCGAAAGCGGCCGGGCCCTGCCCGCACGCGCTGACCACCGGCAGCCCGGCCTGCACGTACCAGGCGCTCAGCCGGTCGCGCACCGGCTCGTCGGCCGCAGCGCAGCCGCAGCCCGCGACCGCCGCGTCGGCCGACGCCAGATAGGTGTGGGCCAGGCCGGGCAGCGCCGGCGGCGGGGTGTGCACCCGGTCCCGCACGTCCTGCTTGTCGGCGAGCGCGAGCACCGCGTCCGGCACCGGGTCGGGGGACACCAGGGCCAGGTGGTGGTCCGGCAGCTGGGCCAGCGCCGCGAACACCGTCTCCAGCTGGTGGCCGGAGAAGTCGCCCGCGTACACCCACAGCGGCCCCGCGCCGTACAGCCCGCACAGGTTGCGCACGGCGGGCAGCGGGCCGCGTCCGTCGGCCGGGGCGGGCGCGGGCGGCGCCTCCGGGACGAGCAGCACGTCACCCGGCGCGGAGGCGGCCAGGCGCCCGGTCGCCGCGGTCAGCGCGTCGGCTCGCCCGGTGAACTCCCGCTCCAGCGCGCGGTAGGCGCTCGCCCGGCGCTCCGGCGCGTACTCCGTCTCCTCGGTCGGCGCGGCGATCTCGTACACCCAGCGGGTGCGCACCCCCTGCGCCCGCAGGCGCGCTGAGCTGAGGGCGGCGGTCGCCAGCAGCGAGATGTCATGGACGTGGACGACGGCCGGCCGCAGCTTCTCCAGCTCCGCGCCGAGCGCCAGGTCGAGGTCGAGGAGTTCCGGCCAGTCGGTGCGCCAGTCGCCGGTCGGGCCGCCCGCCTGCAGGTCGCGGCGGCGCTCCCACCGGTAGACGCGCATCCGCATCCGGTGCGCCTCGCGCCGCATCCGTATCCACGCCTTGGCGCCCTGGCGGGCGGGCGCGCCCAGCGTCCCCGCCCGGGCCGTGGACTGGCGGACCCAGGCACCGTGCCCGGCGTGGAAGCGGCTGAGCTGCTCCGGACCGGTCAGCCCGTACTGGGTGATCATGCGGCGCAGGCGGTGGCCCTTGGCGCGCTGGGCGGCCCGCTCCCGCAGAGCGGTGCCGACGGGGACGCGCACGAGGTTGACGCGCCCGAGGGAGGACTCCTCCACCTCGCCGGCCGCGCCGGGTGAGAGGATCGTGACGTCCCACCCGTCCCGCGCCGCCGCGACCGCCATGCGTCCCGTACGGGAATCGACGGCGACGTCGGTGCCGGCCAGAAAGACCAGCCGGGCCGTTCGATCGGACTGCGGCATCACTGTTCTCCCGAGGAATGTCTCGCCCGGTGGTGGCGGTGGGGGGCTGCCGGCAGCGGTCGGCCAGGGGTCGTCCGGGGGAAACCGAGCGGCCCCTCGCCCGTGGCCGGCGCGCAATCCCGCCATGCTAGCGTTTTCGGGTGTCTACCATCCCTGCTCCCAAGCATGTGATCTACCTGGCGATCGGGTTCCCACCCGCGGCCAAAAGCTGCGCCTACCGGATGCGTGAAACAGCGAACCAGTTCATCGCACAGGGCTGGGACGTGACGGTGGTGACCATCGCCGACGAGTCCTGGGAGCGGGACTTCGGCCTCGACCACACGCTCTCCGAGCGGGTCGACCCCCGCGTGCGCATCGTGAAGCTGCCGCTGGTCCGCGAGGACCTGGAGACCGACATCCGGAAGTTCTCCGAGGACCGCGCGCTGCGCCCGGTCCAGTGGGCCGCCGCGTACCGCAAGAAGGGGATGAAGGACTTCCCCGAGCCGATCTACGGCGGCTGGAAGGCCGACCTGGAGCGGGCCGTCACCCGCATCCACCAGGCCAGGCCCGCCGACCTGGTGCTCGCCACCTGCGTGCCGTACGTGAACATGGCCGCCGCCCTGCACCTGTGGGAAACCGCCCGCGTCCCGTACGCCATCGACTTCCGCGACGGCTGGTCCGTCGACGTCATCGGCGGCGGCGAGGCCTTCACCCCGGACTCCTTCTCCGGGCAGTGGGAGCGCAAGGTCCTGGAGAACGCGCTGTCGCTGTGGCTGGTCAACGACCCCATCGCCGAGTGGTACCGCGAGCGCCACCCCGACCTGGCCCACCGCATCCACGTCGTGCGCAACGGCTACGACGAGGACAGCGTGCCCGCCACGACCCGCACGCCCGACCCCGAGGCCGGCCTGGTCTTCGGCCACCTCGGCGTGGTCACCTCGCCGCCCCGCATCCTGCGCGCCGTCCTCGACGGCTGGGAGCTCGCCCGGGAGCGCGACCCGCTGGTCGCCCGCTCCCGCCTGGAGATCCGCGGCCAGATCGGGTCCGGCGCGGCCCGCGAGGCCAACGCCCACATGGAGATGATCCGCCAGGCCCAGGCCCAGGGGCAGGCGGTGTCCTTCGGCGGACCCGCACCCAAGGCCGAGGTGCCCGACATCTTCGCGAGCTGGGACGTCCTGCTGCTGATGATCATGGGCGGCAAGTACATGACGTCCGGCAAGGTGTACGAGTACGCCGCCACCGGCCTGCCCGTGATGTCCGCGCACGCGGTGGAGCACGACGCCACCACCGTCATGACCGGGCACCCGCTGTGGACCGGCGCCTTCGGCTTCGACGTGGAGGCGCTCGCCGGCGCCTACGCCGGCGCCGCGCGGATCGCCGTCGAGGCCACCGACGAGGACCGGGCCGCCGCCAGGAAGCACGCCGCGCAGTATGCGCGCGCGGCGCAGATGGGACCCGCGGTGCGCCGCCTGATCGCCCAGGCCGACCCGGCCGCCACGGAACCGGGGGAAACCGGAGTCACGTCTCCGTCCTCGAGCACGCACGAGGTGGAGGACCTCTCGGCATGACGCACGTACTTCTGATCGCGGGCGCCCTGCCGCAGCCCGCGGTCCTCAAGGCATCCCTGGAGAAGTTCCGCGCCGCGGGCGCCACAGTCGAGCTGGTGGGCCTGTTCGCCGGCGAGGACATCGAGCCGGGCCTCGGCCTGGGCGGGCTGCGCTCGCTGACCGAGGCGGCCGCCGAGCGCGGCCCCGTCTTCGAGAAGCGCGTCGCCAAGCTCTCCGGACCGCGCCGGATCTGGGCCTGCATCGAGCAGGACCGCCAGGTGCGCCGGTTCGGGCGCCGCGCCCAGGTGCTCGTCGCCCTGGACGCCCCCGCCGTGTACGCGGTGTGGCGCCTGGCCCAGCGCAACCGGCGCGCCGACGCCGTCTTCGGCATCGCCCCGGCCCTCAAGGCCCTGGAGGCCCGCCGCGAGCGCCCCGTCCACTACGCCCTGCGTGACGCCGCCCGCACCGTGCCCTCCCCGGTCGTCGCCGCCCGCTCCACCCGCCGGGCCGCCCGGCGGGGCGCGGGTGCCGCCCTGCGCCGCGCCTCCTCCCCGGCCGTGATGCGCACCGCGCTCGGCGCGAAGGCGTGGCGCACCGCGGTCGTCGCGCCCAAGGTGCCGGACCGGCTGCGCGCCAAGCTGGCCCGCCGCGTCTCCACGAGCATGGCGAAGGGCGGCCGCAAGGCGGGCGCCACCATGGTCCTCAACGCGGCCGCCCAGCGCACCGCAAACCGGGCACTGCGCGCCGACCTGCTCGCCGAGGCCGCCCGCGCCGACCTGGCGCGCGGCCACGACGACCCGGCACTGCGCTCCACCGCCTGCAAGGCGGCGCTCGCCCTCGCCGACCAGCGGTACCAGCAGGGCGACGCGAAGGGCGCGGCCGCCGCGCTCTCCTCCGCGCTGACCCTCGCCTTCCACCGGTCGGTCCACTTCGACCGGCTGAC
This sequence comes from Streptomyces sp. NPDC051310, assembly GCF_044455245.1. NCBI lineage: Bacteria > Bacillati > Actinomycetota > Actinomycetes > Kitasatosporales > Streptomycetaceae > Streptomyces > Streptomyces sp. NPDC051310. The sequence goes on along the minus strand of NZ_JBITEO010000001.1, from coordinate 470,776 downwards.
CTCTCCGCTCGCCGCGGACCCGGCCGCCTACCTGGCGCCCTTCCACGCCTCGGCCGCCTTCCGCGCGCTCGGCGCCCCCCGGGGACGCACGCGGCCCGCCGCCCCGGCGCCCGCCGGCCGGCCCCTGCGGCTGCTGGTCACCACGTACTCCAACGACAACTTCCTGCAGCCCATCCGCGACCGGTACGCCGACCACCCGGGCGTCGAGATCCGCTTCCTCGACCTCAAGGAGGACGAGACGCTGCGGCCGCTCGCCAAGGGCGGCCAGCGGATGATGGAGTACGCGCTGGGCGGGCAGAAGGCGTTCGGCGACCAGGTCGAGGCGGCACTGCGCCCGCACCTGGACTGGGCGGACACCGTCTTCGTCGACTGGTGCACCAACGCCGCCGCCCTGTTCTCCCTCGCCGACCCGGGCACGACCCGGATCGTCGTACGGCTGCACAGCTACGAGGCGTTCACCTTCTGGCCGCACCTCGTGGACACCTCCCGCGTGGACGACATGGTCTTCGTCGGCGACCACCTGCGCGACCTCGTCGTCGAGACCCTGCCGCGGCTCGCCGAGCCGGGCGGCCCGGGCCTGCACGTGATCGCCAACGCCATGGACCTGGAGCGCTTCCAGCGCGACAAGGACAGCGGCGACATCCGCTTCACCCTCGGCCTGGTCGGCGTGAGCGCCGTCGCCAAGGACCCCCGCTGGGCCCTGGAGGTGCTGCGGCTGCTGCGCGAGCGCGACGAGCGCTACCGCCTGGTCGTCATCGGCAACGGCCTGGACCGCAAGGCCAGTCCGGCCGCCCGCGCCTACGACGACCTGCTGCAGAAGGACCTCGCCGAACTCGCGGACGCCGTCGAGCTGGTCGGCCGCACCGAGGACGTGCCCGGAGCGCTGACCCGGGTGGGCGTGATACTCAGCTCCTCGGTCCGCGAGAGCTTCCACTGCGGGCTGGTCGAGGGCGCTGTCAGCGGTGCGCTGCCGGTCGTGCGCGACTGGCCGTTCTTCGCCGGCAAGGAGAACGGCGCGCGGACCCTCTTCCCCGCCGACTGGGTCGTCGGCTCGGAGCGCGAGGCCGCGGACCGGATCCTGGCCATGACCGCCTCCGAGGAGGACTGGCGCGAGGCGACGGCCGCGGCGGCGAAGCACTCGCTGGCGACCTGGGACTGGTCGGTGATCAGCCCGCAGTTCGACCGCTTGCTGCTGGGCGACTGAGACACGGCGACAGGCTGAAGGCCCGGGCTCCGCGGAGCCCGGGCCTTCAGCCTGTCGCGGTCTCTCAAGGCGAGTGGTCGGAGACGGTCAGCAGGTAGATCCCGTACGCGTTCGATATCAGCGCCGCGCCCGTCAGGAGGGTGCACACCACCGCCGGACGCGCCCTGGCCAGTGGCTTCGCCAGCGGGATCAGCAGCACGAAGGCGGGGATCAGGAACCGCGCCTTGGAGTGGAAGTACCCGGCGCAGCCGACCGTGATCAGCACGATCAGCGTGGCGTGGATCAGCAGCGGCGCCGGCAGCCGCTGCAGGTGGCAGACCACCAGCAGGACCACGGCCATGGTGAGCGTCGCCGCGATCACCACCGAGTCCAGGAACACCGTCTGCTGGGTGAAGACCTGCGTCACCCGGTGCAGCGTGAACCGGCCCCCGTCGAACGACGTCCCCCAGCGCTCCTGGACCCGCAGGTAGCCGTCCCAGCGCCCGGCCCGGTACCCGACCCAGCCGAACCAGGACAGCCACCCCAGCGGGGCGAGCACCACCGCCGTCACCAGGCGCGCCACCTGCCGGGGCTCCCGCCCGTGCGGCTGCTGCTCCTCCGGCCCCGCGGGCCGCCGGCCCGACCACAGCGCCCACAGGGCGCAGAGCGCCACCGTGGCGGCGACGGCCGCGCCCGGCGGGCGCGTCAGCCCCGCGAGCACGGCCAGCACCCCGGCCGTGATCCAGCGGCGCGTCAGCACCGCGTACAGCGCCCAGGCGGAGAACGCCGTGAACAGCGCCTCCGTGTACGCCATCGACTCCACGACGGCGTGCGGTACCAGGCCCCACAGCACGACCGAGACGATCCCGGCCCGGCGCCCGGCGACCCGCTCCACGACGGCGTACACGCCCCAGGCGGCGGCCAGTGACGCCGTGACCGCGATGAGCCACGCGGCCCACTGCGCGGAGAGCGGCGTCAGCGCGGTCACCGCGCGGATCAGCCCCGGATACAGCGGGAAGAAGGCGTAGCGGCACAGCTCGCCCTGCACGGGGCAGGTCGCCGGATAGCCCTCCTCCGCGATCAGCACGTACCAGGTGGTGTCGAACCTGCTCGCCAGCACCTGCAGGACGGACCGGTCGGTGTGCGGCAGGATCACCAGCACGCCGACCGTCCTGACCAGCGCGTACAGGGCCAGCGCGGGCCACGCGCGCCGCGCGGCGCCGGCGAGTATCGGTCCGGACCCCTTCGGCCGTGCCGTACCGGCCGCGGGCCGGTGCGGGGGCGGGGTCACCCTGGTGCGGGGCTGAACCTGTGACATCCTCACGTACTTTCTGCGTCCGTGGACGGGCCGTCGCAAAGAGGAAGATTCACCTTGAGTGCGGCGCGATTGCCTGCCTCGGGGAAGATTGTGCCGTCGCAGGCCCGGCGCACGGCGGTTCGGGCCCCCGCACCGCGTGTTGAGGGCCTGTCCGCGCGAGCCGGGACCGGGTACGGCGAAGCGGCCGGCTCCCGTCGGTCCGGAGCCGGCCGCCGATGCGCGGGGCGCTGCCCTGCGCGGCGTGCCTTATGCGGTGCGCTCGGCCAGGGCGCCGTCCTTCTCGTCGTACAGCGCGCCCGTCTGCGGGCACTCCCACACGCCGGGCTCGCCGTCCCGCTCCACCAGCCGTACGCCGGCCCGGCCGACCCAGCCGATCTGCCGCGCCGGGACCCCCACGACCAGCGCGAAGTCGGGGACGTCCTTGGTGACGACCGCGCCCGCGGCGACCATCGCCCAACGGCCGACGCGCACGGGCGCCACGCACACCGAGCGCGCCCCGAGCGAGGCGCCCTCGGCGACCTTCACGCCCACGGCCTCCCAGTCGCCCCCGCGCTTCTGCTTGCCCTCGGGGTCGACGGAGCGCGGGTTGTGGTCGTTGGTGAGCACGACCGCCGGACCGACGAAGACGCCGTCCTCCAGCTCGGCCGGCTCGTAGACGAGGGCGTAGTTCTGGAGCTTCACGTTGTTGCCGATGCGTACGCCGGTGCCGACGTACGCCCCGCGGCCGATCACGCAGCCCTCGCCGAGCTTCGCTCCCTCGCGGATCTGCGCGAGCTCCCACACGCTGCTCCCGGCGCCGATCTCGGCGGTGTCGGCGACCTGGGCGGTGGGCTGGACCCTGTAGTTCACGTCACTGTCTCTTTCCGGTGCGTCGGCTTCGCCGTGAGCATACGTGGCACCGCCCAGGCGTCGGATTTACGGGGAGCGCTGCCATACCAGCATGAGGTAGACACCGTAAGCGCTGGACAGCAGGGTGCTCGCCGCGAGCAGGGTGTACGCCGTCCGGGGGCGTGCCTTCGCGAGGCCCTGGGCGATCGGGAGGAGCAGCGGAAAGGCCGGCAGCAGGAACCGTGCTTTGGAGTGGAAGTATCCTTCGCCACCCACCGCGATGAGCAGGAGCACCCCGGCGTAAATCAGGAGGGCGGGGTGCTGCCGCTGCTGGACGCAGAGGACGAACAGCACCACCGCGCTGATGATCGTGGCGGCCACCACGGCGGTGTTCAGAGTGAGGGACCGCTGCAGGAACATGTCCGCGATCCGGTGGAAGGTGAAGCGGCCCCCGTCGAAGGCGCTGCCCCACTTCTCCTGCACCTGGAAGTATCCGCGCCAGTCACCCGCCCGGTATCCGACCCAGGCGAACCACGCGCACCAGCCCAGCGGCGCGACGAGGACGGCCACGAGGAGGGGGCCGGTACGGTCCCCCCGGACCGATGCCTCTTCTCTGCGCCGATGGGAGACGAACATGGTCCACAAGGCGGTCAGGACCACCGCTGCCACCACGGCCGAGCCGGAGGGGCGCGTGAGGCCGGCGAGCGAAGCGAGGAGCCCGGCCTGAGTCCACCGGTGTGACAGGGCCGCGTACAGGGCCCAGGCGGACAGCGCGGTGAACACCGGTTCGGTGTAGGCCATGGACTCGACCATGGCGTGGGGCGCTATGCCCCACAGGACGACCGCGATCACGCCCGTCCGGCGGCCGGCGACCCGCTCCGCGACGGAGAAGATGCCCCAGGCGGCGAGCAGCGAGGCGATCGCGGCGATGCCCCAGGCCACCCAGCCCACCGGAAGCGGCAGCACGGCCGAGAATCCCCGTATGAGTCCCGGATACAGAGGGAAAAACGCGTACTTGCACAAGGCACCTTGCACGACGCAGTCGTTCGCCATCGGTGCTGCGTAGCCGTACTCGGCTATGTGGAGGTAGTAGATGGCGTCGTACCGAGCAGCAAGGATCGTGCCGAGGCCGGGCCCGCCCTCGTCCGTCCGCACCAGCACGGCCGCCACGCCGAGGCACCTGACCACGGCGTACGCGGCGACCGCCTGCCATGCGCGGCGCGCGGAGCGGCGTACCCGATGGGCGAAGGAGTCATCCGAACGCGTTTTCCGCCGTCGGTGACCGGAACGCCCGCCGATCGCCGGGGCCGTCGCGGCCTGTACTCCCGGCATCTGGACTCTCTCTGCTGCTAAGCCGTGCAAGGAGCCGGCCACGGACACTTCACCACCATCCCAGTATTAACACGTGCGTACGACGCTGTGCGCTTCAACGGTCGCGTCCGAGCAGGCCTTTGAGGCGGCTGTGCAGACCCCACGCAGTGACGCGCCACAGGGCTTCGATCACGATGGCGCGGCTCATCTTGCTGTCCCCGCGCTCGCGTTCGACGAAGGTGATCGGCACCTCCACCACGCGGAAGCCCGACTTCACCGTGCGCCACGCCAGGTCCACCTGGAAGCAGTACCCCTGGGAGGCGACGTGCTCCATGCCGATCCCTTCCAGCGTCCGGCGCCGGAAGGCCCGGTACCCGCCCGTGACGTCACGCATGGGAACACCGAGCAGGAGCCGTGAATACAGGCTTCCACCGCGGGAGAGCACCTCGCGTGACGCGGGCCAGTTCACCACGCTGCCGCCAGGGACCCAGCGTGAACCCATGACGAGGTCGGCATCGGTCAGTGCGTCGAGAAGCCGGGGGAGTTCCTCCGGCTGGTGGGACCCGTCGGCATCCATCTCGACGAGGACTTCGTACCCGTGGTCGATGCCCCACCGGAAACCGGCCAGGTAGGCGGCGCCGAGCCCTTCCTTGCCTTGTCGGTGCAGCACGTGGACGTGATCGTCCGCAGCGGCCATCTCGTCCGCGATCTTGCCGGTGCCATCGGGACTGTTGTCGTCCGTGATCAGGATGTGCGTGTGGGGCGCCGCCGACCGCACACGGGAGACGATCGCTTCGACGTTCTCAGCCTCGTTGTACGTCGGGATGATCACGAGAATGGGGCCAGGCACCTGTGGCGTCAGCCGGCCGTCGCCTTTCACTACTGCTTCACCTCTGTGGTCAGGGCAACTCGTCATACGCCGGTCGGTTTCAGGCCGTACGACCCTCTTCGTGAGTCAAGTCGCGCTGATGGATGGATCGTTCGTTGAAGAAGTGATCACAGCATGTAAAGGCCTTGTGATCAATTCGTGATCGGACATGACCGTTCATGTCCGACATCAACTCCTTGAGTGGTTGACCTACCCCGGTCAATGTTGCGTGGTCAGACCAAACGTATAGGGGTGGGGGACATGTATGTCCGGCACAAGGAAAGCCTGGTGGCGGATTGCCGCCGGCGCCGCTGCGGCGGTACTCGTATCCGTAGGGGGCGGATCCGGTTCACCACAGCCGGCGGCAGCGGCGACTGGGTGCGCCGGAGGTGCCGACTACGACTTCAACGGTGACGCTCTGCGCGACACCGTCATCGCCGACCCGATGGCCACCGTGAACGGTCAGGAGAAGGCCGGCCTGGTCAACGTGGTGCTGGGGGGTGGCAAGGGGACCGTCCAGGTCTCCCAGGAACTGGCCGGAGTCCCTGACGCGGCGGAAGCGGGTGACCAGTTCGGCTTCTCCTTCGCCGTGTACGACGCCAACAGCGACGGATGCAGTGACCTCGCGATCGGCACGCCGTACGAAGACGTCGCCGATGTCGCGGACGCGGGACTGGTGCAGCTCGTCCACGGTTCCGCTGCCGGCCTCGGGACCAACGGCACCATAGGCTTCCGCCAGGGTGTGGACGGCCTCATGGGGGAGGGGTCGGAACCGGAGGACTGGGTCGGCTACTCGATCGCGACGACCGTGTCGAAGACCGGGGTCCCGTACCTGATCATCGGTGTGCCGGGCGAGGACGTCCGCGGACTCACCAACAGCGGTCTGGTCACCTGTATGTACGGCCCGGACTTCGCGCTGGCCTCGGTCGGCCAGGACAGTCCAGGTGTCTGGGACACCACCGAGGCGTACGACCAGTTCGGCGCGTCCGTCGTGGCCACCGGTCAGCTCTTCGTCGTCGGCGCGCCCGGCGAGTCCATCGATACCGACCTCGCGGCGGGCGCGGTGCACGGCTTCCGGCCCTCGATCAACACGGACGGCATTCCCACACCCGTCTTTGCCATGGGGCAGGATCGCCCGGCAGGGGCCGAATCAGCCGCCGAGCACGGTGACCGCTTCGGCACCTCCGCGGCCCTGGTGCCGTATCGCCCTTCCGGCTCCGCGGTTGCGGGTGACTGGTTGCTCGCGGTCGGTGCCCCGAGCGAGGACCTGGTGGGCGCCGTCGACGCCGGAGCCGTGCGGACCTACCACATCACAGCGGCGGGCAGCGTGACGATCCTGAACTGGATCGACCAGAACACGGCCGACGTCGAGGGCGCGGCCGAACCGGGGGACTTCTTCGGGCAGCGTCTGGCTGCGGTCAACACCTCACCCACCACGGTGAGCACAGCCTCGAGCATGCGCCTCGCCATCGGCGTGCCGGGGGAAGAGTCCTCCGAGGAGCAACGCGACAAGGGCGGCGTGCATGTCCTGCCCATGGTCGGTGCCCCCGGCATCGGTGACACCTGGATGGAACCCGGCACCGGCATTCCGGAAACCTCCGGCAACCAGCTCCTGACCGGCATCAGCCTCGGCGCCACGCGGGCCTCGCTGTTCGTCGGTCTGCCGTACGGGGCCGCACCGGGACACGCGGTGTACGGCTTCCCGTGGACGGCGGCACAGGGCTCCGCCCCGACGCAGACGTGGCGCCCCGGCGAGGGCGGCATCCCGGCCGGCGACGGCGCGTTCGGCACTGTCGTCGGATGACACGGACACGTGGAACCCGCGACATCGACATGAGCACCAAGGGGAGTGGAAACGTGTCCGCACGGATACGTCGCAGCACGCTGCTGCGCAGCGCGGTGGTGGCCGCGACGGCAGGCGCCGTCCTCACCGCCGGAATGAGCGGGCTCCAGACGCCCGCACCCGACAGGAAGACCCAGCCGGCCGCTTCGGCGGCCGGGACGGAGTTCGAAGCCCGTGCAGCAGCCCGTGAGGGCGGCAAGCGGGTCGAGGTGCTCACCTTCCGGACCGACCGGCGCGAGGTCTTCGCCGAGCCCGACGGCACGTACACCGCACGGGAATACACGCAGCCGGTGCGTACCGTGAAGGCCGGCAAGTGGGTCGACATCGACACCACGCTGATCAAGCGCGCGGATGGTTCGGCCGCTCCGCGGGCTGCGACGACGGACCTGCGCGTTTCCTCGGGCGAAGCCGGCAAGCCGTTCGTGTCCTTAAGCCGCGCAGGGCGCGAACTCGCATTGACCTGGCCCTACGGCGAGCTTCCGGCGCCGGCCCTCGACGGCGACACAGCCACCTTCGTGGACGCCCTGCCCGGCGTCGACCTGACCGTGCGCGCCGAGGCCGACGGCTTCGGCCACCTGCTGGTCGTCAAGACGCCCGAGGCTGCGGCCGACCCCCGGCTCGCCAGAGTCGACCTGGGCCTGAAGACCGGTGGTCTGAAGGTCGAGGAGGACGCCACGGGCGCCCTCAAGGCCGAGGACGCGGCGGTCGGCGGCACCGTGTTCCAGGCGGGCAAGCCCACCATGTGGGATTCAGCCGCAGTGAAGGAGGCCGCGGCGGTGCCGCGGGGCGGCACGAAGGCGGTTCGGCGGTCCCTCGCCACGGTGGCTCCCGCCCCGGCCCCCGCTCTGGACGGGCCCGGAGGCGGTGGCAAGGTGGCTCCGCTCGGCCTGGAGATCAGCCAGGGCAAGCTGAGTCTGGTGCCGGACAAGAAGCTGCTCACCTCGGCCGACACGGTCTTCCCCCTCGTCATCGACCCCATCCAGCGGACCACCTCCCGCACTGCGTGGACCGGTGTGATGTCCGGTATGCCGACCGAGCAGGACTGGAAGTACTCCGGTAGCGCCGGCGTGGGCAAGTGCCCCACCGATTACCACCCGGTGTCCTGCAACGGCGTGGGAGTGCGGCGGCTGCTGTTCACGATGCCCATGTCGTTCTACAAGGGCAAGCAGATCCTGGGCGCCACGTTCTCGGCCAACGTCGAGCACATCTACAGTGCCCAGCCGACCGCCGAGCCCATCCGCCTGTACCGGATCGGGAGCGGCAACTACTCGATCACGTCGTCCAGCAACTGGAGCAACACGCAGGACGACTGGACGACCCACTTGCAGACGGTCGACACGTCCATATCCCCGACCGGGTCCTGCTCCAGCCGGGCGAACCTGCATTTCGAGAGTGCGAGCACCGGTGCGCTTGCCAACACGGTCAGGTCCGCCGCCAACGCCGGCGTCACCTCGATGACCCTGGGCCTTCGGGCCAACGACGAGAGCCGGTTCGCCGAGTGGAAGCGCATCTGCGGCAATGCGTACCTGTCCGTCAGCTACAACACGCTGCCGTCACAGATCACCGCGAGCATGATGTCCAGTGACCCGGGTGGCGGCTGCAGGACCGGCGCGGCACGCCCGTACGCCGAGGTGCCCCCCAAGCTCTCCACCGAGGCGCGTGACCCCAACCACGGAAACGGTCACACCGACAAGGTCATCGTCGAGTTCAAGGTCGAGTGGACCGACAGCGCCGGTGCGGCACAGTCGTACCTCGCCAGAACGCCCAGCTACCTCGCCCCCGTGGCCGGCACCAAGTTCGAGCACACGGTGAAGCGCACCATCCCGCAGAACCGCGTCATCTCGTGGAGCGCCCGAGCCTTCGACGGGGACGGCTGGGGACCTTGGTCCGCGTCGAAGTGTGAGTTCATCTACGACGCCACACTGCCGGGCAAGCCCAATGTCGTGTCCAAGCAGTACCCCTCCGACACCGTGTACCACGACGGTGTGGGTTCGTACGGCACCTTCACCTTCTCTCCCAACCCGAACGACGCCGTGCCGGACACGGACGTCGTGAAGTACCGGTACGCCTTCGATTCCACTGCCTCGCCCGCCACCACGGTGGCGGCGGCAACGCCGGGCGGCCCCGCATCGGTGTCCTGGATGCCGACGAGGGACGGCCTGCACTGGCTCGAGGTCGTCGCTGTGGACAAGGCGGAGAACCCGAGCACGACCCATCGCTACGAGTTCCGGGTGAGCGAGGGCAGGCCGGTCACCGGCCAGTGGAACCTCGCCGACGAACCGGGCAGTACGGAGGCTCATGACGAGCGCGAAACCTACTCCGCGACGGCGGGCACCGGCGTGACGTTCGGCGTGGAGGGCCCCGGCGGCAAGTCGGATTCCGCTGCGCGGTTCGACGGCACCTCGAATGCCTTCCTCGACACGGAGGAGACGGTCATCGACTCGTCGAAGGGCTTCACCGTCAGTGCCTGGGTCCGTCCGACCGACCTGACCCATGACATGGCCGTCGTCAGCCAGGACGGAACCGGAGAGCCCGGCTTCACCCTGGGCTACGACTCCATTCTGAAGACCTGGTCCTTCGAGATCCCGGTGACGGACGTCGACACCATCGGCGAGTTCCGGGCAGCGGCCACCGGCCTCATGGTGACCGCGGGTGCCTGGGTCCACCTGACCGGCGTCTACGACGGTGAGAAGAAGCAACTGCAGCTGTACGTCAACGAGACCCTCAGGGGCTCGGCCCAGCGTCCGGCCGTGTGGAAGTCCTACGGCCCGCTCCAGATCGGCCGCTCGACCGCCAAGACGGGCTACCGGAACCACTTCAGCGGTGACCTCGCGGAGGTTCGCGTCGCCGACCGCGTACTGCCCGCGGCCCAGATCGCCGAGATGATGCGGGTCAAGCCGGAGCGCAAGGGCTACTGGGCACTCGACAGTGCGACCAGCGGCACGTCGGCGAACACCGTTGAGGGCGGTCCAGCGTTGTCGTTGGCGGACAACGCGTACATCTACACTCCGCCGAAGGACGACTTCCTCGGCGAGGCCCCGCTCGTGGGCACCGGTCACCTGGTGCTGGACGGCACCGGCGACTATGCCTCCACCGCAGCGGCGCCGTTCACCGGGGCCTCCAGCTTCACGGTTTCGGCCCGGGCGAGGCTCACCTCGCTCGACCCGGTCAAGCCGCAGACGGTCCTTTCGCTGCCGGGTACGGCCGCCAACCGGGTGGTGGTGCGCTACCGGCCCGGGGCCGACGGTGCCCATTGGGAGCTCGCCGTCGCGACGTCCGACACCGCCACCGCAGGCGTGACGTCGCTCGTGGACGACCAGGAACTACCGGACACGGACAGTTCCGGTCAACACCTCGCGGTGGTGTACGACGCATTCGCCAATGAGATCCGGCTGTATGTCCAGGGCCAGCTGGCGGCGTCGGCCCGTGGCACGGACGCCACCACCTGGGCTGCCAACGGCGGCCTTCAGGTCGGCCGCTCGGCCATCGGCGACAGCGAGTTCTTCGCGGGGGCGCTCGACGAGGTACGTGCCTATACGGGCGCGGCTGATTTGACCGCCGTCCAGAAGATGGCGGCCGGCACTCCGCTGCCGGACATGTAACACCGCGGGGCGTGTCGACTCCTGCTCCACAGTGGCCCGCCCCGCGTTTCCTGCTCTTCTTCCGACTTCTAACGGCGGAGTTCCTCATGCCTCTACGTGGCCGATTGCTAGGCCGCCGCATGCCCAGATCCATGGTCGCAGCCACGGTGCTCGGCCTCTCCCTCGCTGTTTGCGGTTCAACACTCACACCAGTGGCATTCGCCGACGACAAGGGCCGGCAACGGCCTGGTGTGCAGAACTTCGGTGACCCGGTGGAGGGAGTCAACGGAAAGGTCAAGCCGCGTCCCTCGGACCCCACGCGCGATGCTGCGGTGCAGCGACTCGGCACGACCGCCTGGCCGGTGCAGGGCAGCGCCGAGTTGCCCTTGACTGCCTTCGGCGCCAAGTCACCCACCACGGTGAAAGCGGGTGGTCTTCCGGTCGCCGTTACAGCGTCGGCGAAAGCGGTGAGCAAAGCCGGATCGCCTGCCGCAAAAGCTGCCACCACGCCCGGAAGGGTGCGTGTTGACGTACTGGACCCGAAACGTGCCGCCGAGATCGGCGCCGGAGCACTCCTGCGTGTGCAGCGCGCCGATGGTGAAGAGCGCGCTGTCGGCGTCCGGCTGACCGTTGATTACGCGGCTTTCGCCGAAGGCTACGGAGGTAACTACGGTGCGCGTCTGCGCCTGGTGCAACTGCCTGCGTGCGCGGTGGTGGCCCAGCCCGGCAGCAAGGCGTGCCCGGAACTTCCCACATCGCTTCCCACCGTGAACGACACCGAGAAGCACATGCTTTCGGCCGAGGTCACCGCCCTTCCCGCGGAGACCGGGCCGTCAGCCATGGCCGTGCAGGGCGAGTCCCTGCTGGCCGTCTCGGCGGGCCCGTCGTCGGCTCAGGGCACCTACAAAGCCACCGCGCTTGCACCTTCCGCAAGCTGGAACGTGGCGACCTCATCCGGGGGGTTCAGCTGGAACTACCCTCTGCGCACAATCCCTACGCCGGGAGGTCTGACGCCCACCGTCGGCCTGGGGTATTCGTCCCAGTCCGCTGACGGCCGGACATCCATCACCAACAACCAGGGCTCCTGGATCGGAGAAGGCTTCTCGTACGATCCGGGCTACATCGAGCGGCGTTACAAGCCCTGCTCGGACGACGGTCACTCCGGCTCCGGGGAGCAGTGCTGGGCCTTCGACAACGCCACGATCCTGCTGAACGGCAGCGCCGCCGAGATCATCAAGGACGACACGACCGGCAAGTGGCATCTGTCGAACGATGATGGCTCGAAGATCGAAAAGCTCACCAGCCTCGCCACTGGAAACGGTGACGACAACGGCGAGTACTGGCGCGTCACGACCACAGACGGAACCGAGTACTACTTCGGTCTGAACCGTCTGCCGGGGTGGGCCGCCGGCAACGAGGAAACCAGATCCACGTGGACGGCTCCGGTCTTCGGTGACGACTCCGGGGAGCCGTGCTACAACGCCACCTTCACCAGCGCCCACTGCCAGCAGGCCTGGCGCTGGAGCCTCGACTACGTCAAGGACACGCACGGCAACGTGATGTCCTACTACTACGCGCCTGAGACGAACCACTACGCCTTGAACGGCAAGACGGATGTCATCGGAACCGCCTACCACCGTGGCGGTTATCTCAAGCGGATCGATTACGGCCAGCGAGACGGTTCGGTATACGCCGCCAAGGCCCCGGCCCGTGTGGTTTTCAACGTCGCCGAGCGGTGTCTGCCCACGACCGACTTCGACTGCGCAGAGAGCAAGCGCACCAAGGCGAACGCCGCCTACTGGCCCGATGTGCCTGTCGATCAGGAGTGCGCGCCCAACACCAAATGCACCGTCGGTCAGACCTTCTGGACGACCAAACGGCTGACCGGCGTCACGACGCAGATGCGGAAGGACGCCGCGTCCTATCAGGACGTGGACGCGTGGGCCTTCACCCACCTGTTCACCGACAACGGTGACGACTCCAAGACGCTGTGGCTGTCGAGGATCGACCACGAGGGCCGGGTCGGCACCACAGTCAAGCTACCGACGCTCGAGCTGTACGGACAGCAGCTCATCAACCGGGTGGACGCGGTCGGTGACAACATCGCGCCGTTCCACCGCTTCCGCCTCGCCACGGTGCTGAGTGAGACGGGCGCTCAGTTGGACATCAACTATGCCGCGACCGAGTGCACCAAGGCGGGCCTGCCCAAGCCGGGTGAGTCGACGAAGCGCTGCTATCCGGTCAAGTGGGCGCCGCCGGGCTACATCGAGCCGGTCACGGACTGGTTCCACAAGTACGTCGTAGCCGAGATCGTCGAGACGGACCGCACCGGCGGCGGCGCCAGCCTCGTCACACGGTACGACTACCAGGGCGACGCCGCCTGGCGTAAGGCTGAACCGGATGGCATCACCGAGGACAAGTACCTGACCTGGGGTTCATGGCAGGGCTACGGCAAGGTCAAGGTCACCAGTGGGAGCGCCACCCAGCAGACCACCCGAGTCGACTACACGTTCATGCAGGGCATGGACGGCGACAAGGACGCCGGCGGCGGTACCCGTGCGGTCAGAGTCCAGGACTCGACCGGAGCGGAGTACGCGGATGCCAAGGAGTTCACCGGATTCGAGCTGGAGACCGCCACGTACGACGGGGCCAATCCGGTCTCCAAAGTGATCAGCACGCCGTGGAAGCACACAACCGCGACTCAGAAGCGGAGCTGGGGCACCACGTATTCCACCCTCGTCAGGACGCAGACGACCCGCGGGTTCACACCGTTGTCGGCAGGCGGCTGGCGCGAGACCAAGTCGACCACGAAGTACGAGACAGCGAACCGTACGGGACGGGTCTACGAGGTCGAGGACCTCGGAGACGTCTCAACGGCCGCGGACGACACCTGCACCCGTACCTGGTACGCGGACAACGCCGCCGCGAACCTGCTTTCCCTGCCGTCTCGCAGCGAAGCCGTGGCAGTCGGTTGCGGAACTGCTCCGGACCGCAAGACCCAGGTCATCACGGACGAGCGTACGTCCTACGACGGAGGCGTCTTCGGTGCGGCTCCCTCGAAGGGCGACCCCACCAGAACGGAACGCCTGACCTCGCACGACGGCACCACCGGCACCTACCAGACCACGGGTACCACCCTGTACGACGCTTTCGGCCGTCCCACGTCCCAGAAGGACGCGAGCCTGGCCGAGACCAAGACGGCGTACACCGACGTGAACGGTCTGATCTCCAAGACTGCGGTCACCAACGCCCTCGGGCATGTCACGACCACCGATTACTCCGCCGCTTGGGGGCAGTCGCTCGGCCAGACGGATCCGAACGGCAAGCGCACCGACCTGGCGTACGACGGTCTCGGTCGGCTCACGGCCGTGTGGCTGCCGGACCGCGCCAAGTCGCAGACGCCGAGCATCAAGTACACGTACAACGTCCGCCGGGACAAGGTCGTCGCGATCAGGACCGAGAAGGTCGAGATCGACGGTTCGTACGGCTCCGAGTACCAGCTGTACGACGGCCTGCTGCGGCCTCGCCAGATACAGACCGAGGGGCCGAACGGCACTCGCATGGTCGCCGACTCGTTCTACGACGGGACCGGCAAGGTGAGGAAGACCAATGAAACCTACAACGCCGCCGGGCTTCCCTCGGACGACCTGCTGATCGTCCACAACGGCGAGGTCGGGGCCCAGAACCTCTTCGAGTACGACGGTCTGGGGCGCAAGAAGGCGAGCATCTTCGCGGTCTCCGGGGTGGAGCAGTGGCGGACGACCACCACCTATGACGGCGAGCAGGTCCATGTCGATCCTCCGGTCGGAGGCATGCCTACGACAAGCATCACGGACGCCGGTGGCCACACCACGGAGATCCGGCACCACCATGGCACCTCTTCCAGCCCCAGCGCCGGCTATGACTCCACCAAGTTCACCTACACCCCGGCAGGAAAGCTGGCGACGGTCACCGACGCCAAGGGCAACGTGTGGCAGTACGAGTACGACCAGCTCGGTCGGAAGAGGAAGTCGATCGACCCCGACGCCGGCACTTCGACGAGCACGTACGACGAGCTTGACCGCATAGTCGCCGCAACCGACGGTCGCGGTACGAAGACCTCGACGGTCTACGACAAACTCGGACGCCCGCTCACCACGTGGGCGGGAGAACCGAACACCGGCATCAAGCTGACCGAAACCCGCTATGACAAGGCGGGCTGGCTTGGACAGGCGTATGCGTCTCTGCGCTATATCAGTGCCACCGAGTACTTCGGATCTGTCACACAAGCCATGGACGACTTCTACCGTCCGCTCAAGACAGCGTATGCAGTGCCCGCGTCGCAGGGCGCGCTCGCCGGTACATACGTCTTTACGTCGGCGTACAACCGCGACGGCACAGTACAGTCCTCCGGAATGCCGGCCGCCGGTGACCTCCCTGCAGAGGTGCTCACCTACGGCTACGACGACCTGCAGCGTCCGACGACGCTGACCGGCAGCACTTCGTACGTCACGAACACCGTCTTCTCCAAGAACAGTCAGTTGCAGCAGCTTGAGCTGTCGACAGGTTCCGGAAAGAAGGTCTGGCAGACCTTCGACTACGAGAAGGGGAGCGGTCGACTCACACGTTCCCTCGTGGACGTGTACGGGGCGCCCGCACCGGTGAAGGAGTCCAGCTACTCGTACGACCAGGCCGGCAACGTTCTGTCGATCTCCGACACGGCCAATCCGGCTTCACCGGACGTGCAGTGCTTCGCCTACAACTACGGCCAGCGCTTGTCGGAGGCCTGGACCCCTGCCTCTTCGGCGACGAATGCGGCGGGATCCGGGACGGTCGGTACGGCCGCTCCCGTTGCGGGAAGCAAGCCCAGCGCGTGCCAGGCGACCCCCGGAGCGAACCCGCTGGGTGGTCCGGCTCCGTACTGGAAGTCCTACGTCACGGACGCGATCGGCAACCGTACTTCGGAGACGGTGCACGACCTGGGGCTCGACGCTACGAAGGACATCACCCGCACCTACACCTACGGTGCCGCGGGCGTGGTCGGTGACGGACCGCACCAGGTCACCAAGGTGGTCGAGAACACACCGACCGGCGACAAGCAGTCGACGTACGAGTACGACGACTCAGGCAACACGACCAAGCGTGTGACCGGCGGCGATACCCAGGCCCTGGAGTGGGACGTTCTGGGCAAGCTGCAGAAGGTCAAGGAGGTCGACGGTACCGAAACGTCCTACCTCTACGGTCCGGACGGCAGCCGGGTCCAGCGGAAGGATTCCGCCGGCACCACGATCTACCTGCCGGGCATGGAGCTCAAGCTTCCCGCCGGTGGTACGAGCGTCGAAGCCACGCGCTACTACTCCCACGCAGGGCAGACGGTTGCAGTCCGTACGGGCGGCAAACTCTCCTTCATCGCGGCCGACCATCACGGCACGGGCGAGCTGGCCATCGACTCGACCACCGGAGTCGTCTCGCAGCGGCGCTTCGATCCGTACGGTCTGGAACGCGGCAAGGCAACGGGCAACTGGCCGGGCGAGAAGGGCTTCGTCGGCGGCACTCTCGACGGATCCACAGGGCTCACACATCTCGGGGCCAGAGAGTACGACCCGGTGATCGGAAAGTTCATTTCCGTCGACCCGGTCATCGATTACACCAGCCCCCAACAGATCAACGGCTACGCCTACGCCAACAACAGTCCCGTCACGCTGTCCGACCCGAGCGGTCTGTACCCGTGTGCACCGGGACGCCCGGACAACGCGACGTGCGGTGGCCCGTGTGACATCTTCTGCGTGGGTGTGGGCGGCACGGCCACTCCGGCGGAAACCAAGGCGAAGCAGGAAGTAGAGCAAGCCAAACAGCAGCAGACCCAGGCCACGCAGCGAGTCAAGCAAGCGGCCAAGCAGCTGATCAAAATTGTCCGCGACATCCTTGGCGTGGACGCGGCACTCGACTGTTTCTCCAGCGGAGATCTCGGTGCGTGCGGAGAGACGCTGCTGAACGTCGCGGGCAGCTTCGCCGGAGGCCTCGCGGGCAAGATCCTCGCAAAGTATGGCGTGCCCTGGAAGTGGGCTGACGGGGCGAGGCTCGCCAAGCGGGTCGCAGGCCTTGTCGGTGAGCTCATCGGCGGCGCCAAGGACATGTTCATGGCGTCCAGGGCGGTGAAGAAGGCCGAGACGGCCCTGGCAGCCGCCCGGGAGAAGGCCCAAGCGGCCTTGGCCAAGGGGAAGCAACTCTTCGGCCCGAAAAAGTGCCACAGCTTCCTCCCGGGAACCATGGTGCTCCTGAGCGACGGCAGCACCAAGCCGATCGAAGAGGTTGAACTCGGTGACAAGGTCACTGTCACCGACCCCGAGACGGGCGAGACGACGGTCCGCGAGGTGGCCGGCACGATCGTCACCGAGGACGACAAGAGCTTCGTCGACCTCACCATCAAGGGGAAATCGGGTCAGCCGGAGGCCTTGATCGCCACGACGACCCACCCGTTCTGGGTCGGCTCCGAGGGCAAGTGGGTCGAGGCCGGCCACCTGCGGCCGGGCATGGCGCTGCAAACCCCGACGGGCGAGACGGTCGAGGTGGCAGCAACGCGCCACTTCGACAAGCGTCAGCGAACGCACGACCTGACCGTCACTGGCATCCATACGTACTATGTGCTGGCTGGCGCGACCCCGGTCCTCGTCCACAACTGCAACGTGGCGCTGGGGCAGAAGGCGGAAGGCACCTATTCATGGGCGGACGGTAAGGGGTTCAAGCACTTTGGCGGCTATGCCCCTGACGCATGGCAGGGCCCAGTGGAGAACGCGATCCGGGACTCGTCGGTGACACTTCACGTAAATCTCCGCGGCTTGGGCAACTTCACTGAATCGGCGAAGGCCGGGCTCCAGCCGGGAGCGTACGCCACTGATATGGAGATGGGCTGGATCGCCAGAGCTGTCGGTAATGGCGAACGGTCATGGTCCTCCATTAACTTCTATCGACCGAACGCGAAGGGGGCTCTTGAAAGAGTCGATGTCGCGGAACCAGATTGGGCGAGCTTCGGCAGGCTCCGGCCCTTCATATCGGATGCAGGGAAGTTCTGTGGCTGCTAGCAAAACGAACCGAAGGGGGGTTCACGAGCATGGATTCGCTTGACCCTGGTCTCTACCCAGACCTCCTCGCTGCGGGCGGCCTTATCTCGGCGATGGAGCTAGCGTCGGCAAAGAAAGATCTCGACCTGGGGCGGCTCTACAGCCACTACGCATCGGGACCTGGCCTGCTAGCCACGGCTGAGCTGGATTCGAGTCGCGGAAGGGCTTCTATTCAGCTCGGTAGCCAAAGCAGGACCTTCTACGTAGCCATCCAGGGGCAGGGATTCACGTGGGCTGAGGGTGCCACTGATGATCTAGGCGATCTGATTGAGGCATTGGCTGCGTGGCGGGATGGCATTTCGGTGGATGACTTCACTGGAAGGTTCCCATTCATGACGCTGGGGCGGCTAGCTAGAGCCCACGAGTCGGGAGACTCGGTACCCGCTCAGTGGAATTGGTTGCGGACTGCTGAGGAGTTTTCCGAGGAGCGCCCGCTAGTGGACGCGGCCTACGCAGATGGTCGGTTCGGCTATTTCTTCCCAACTCTCAGCCATGGAACGCTACGGCTTAGATCGGTGCGCCGAGAGCAAAGGGCACAGGAAGTGAGCATTACTCCACTTTCTCGAGGTTCCTACCGTGTGGAGAATCCTCGATTGCTCGACCCGACGGTCGTAGATTCTTTGAGGGAGGCTCTTACTGTGGCTTCTGAAGCTCTCGCGAGTAACGAATAACACGTTCACTTCAGTAAATGAGGAGCCCCGCCGACCTTGGTCCGGCGGGGCTCCTGCGTTGGGTGACGGCAGTAGTTGACGGCAACGTCAGCGTACGGGAGCGGGGCAGGGCGGCGGGTCGCCGTCGTTGCTGTTGACCGTCTTGGCGACCTCCGGGGTGCCGAAAACGGTGCTGAGGGTGTCGATGGCGTCGCGCTGGAGGCGGAGCCTTACGTGGGCGTAGACGGTGGCGATGACGCCGATGTGGGCGTGGCCGAAAAGTTCCTTGATCACGACGAGTTCGACTCCCTGTTCCAGGAGCAGGGTGGCGGTTCAAACCGAGGTACCGGTTGCGGTGCAGCCGATGGATGAGTCGGGCGAAGCGTCGACTGCCCCGCGGAACGAGTTCCCGGCGGTGCCCGGAGTGGCGGATCTGGCCTACAAGCTCGAACGCGCCATGGAGCGGATCGAGGAGTCGGAGGAGCGTGTCGAACGCCTCGAAGGCCGCGACGCGGACTGACGTGGGCACGTGAACGGCAGCGTCCCCGAAGGTCGCAGGCTGGGTCTCGGGGACGCTTCGCGTTGTCCGGTCAGGGCTGGTACTCGTAGCCGATGGTGAACCGGGGCGGCAGGCACCATTCCCCGTACTCGATGATCCCCTCCGCGTCCGACCAGCGGTGAGCGCCGGCCAGGATCGGGGAGCCGACCGGCAGCCCCAGTGCGCTCGCCTCCCGGGCGTCGGCGGGGCGGGCGTGCATGTCGTCGCGGGCGTGGGAGATCGTGCGCCCGGTGGCTTCCAGAACCCGGGCGGACAGTCCGTGATTGCGGCCCGGGGCGGTGTTCAGGAGGTCCGGTACGAGGGCGGCGAACGGGGCCGGGTACCAGGTCACGGCGAACACGGTCCGGGTCTTGCCCCGTCCGGCCAGCCACTCGCGCCGCACCACCTGGTCCCCGGCCTCCAGGTCGAAGATCTCCGCCACATACAGCGGCGGGGTGATCAGTTCGGCAGCCGTCACCCGACTCGTCTCACCCTCGGCCAGGAACGACTTCACCCGCTGGACCCGGGCCAGCCGGTCCCGCGCCGACAAGGTCCAGCGCGGGTCATCGGCGACGTAGGTGCCCCTGGGGGTGGTGCGGATGAAGTTCTCCACCTGGAGAGCCTGCAAGGCGCGGGAGACCGTGGCGGCAGCGGCCTGCCACTGCCCGGCGATCTCCCGGTTCGTCGGCAGCTTGGCACCCGGCTCAAGCTCTCCCGACAGGATGCGCTCCCGGAAGTGATCCGCGATCTTCGTGAACGTCTTGGGACTGGGCATAAGGCGTGCCCCTCCGTTGAGTTGACGTGATGTCAGTGGGAGCACACTAGTGCACTGCGAACCGTAGCGGGAGTGCTTCGGCCACTCGAATACTGAACTAGAGCACCGACCTGTCAAGAGGTCGGCCATGTGACGTTCGAGAGGTGGCGATGTGCAGTGACGGAGCCGACCAGGTACTCGACCCCGCCAGTTGAACTTCCCTCGCGTTTGGAGCTGGAGCCGGTACCCGTTGAGGGCTGTGCGGGGTGCGCGGAGCTGGCCAACGTACGTGACCGGGCCCGAGTAGTCGGCGACATGACCACCGTCAGTGACTGCAACGTCTACATGCGACGCCACCCGGAGGGCCACCAGTGAGCCCCCGCGCCGTCTACCGGCAGGTCACCCACACCATCCGCCACGCACCCGAAGGCGGCATCACCTACGAGGCGTTCTGCGTCACCGCTGGATGCGGAGCCGAATCCGGCGCCCATGACGAGCAGGAAGCCGCACAGGACTGGGCGCTCCGCCACACCGGACGCACCGGCCACGACCTCTTCAGACGCGTCGTCACCGACCACGCCAAGGTCACCCGAGCCGAGTAGAACCACCACCGCAAACCGGAACAGCACCCACACGCCGCAGACCATCGCACCAGGCCAGCAGCCCAGCCGGACGCTCGGCCATCGACCACGGCGTACCGCCGAAGCGGGATGCGTCCAAACTTTCTCTACGTCTTCAAGGCGACCCGCTGGCGCGGGTCGCGCGCGGCACGGCCGCCCATCCGGCCCGCTCTCGGCTCCGCCACCGCGGGCCGGCCAGCGACCCGGCCGCGCAGAAACGGCGCAGCGTTGCGCCGGAAGGGCGGAGGAAGCCGGACGCGCCAGCACGGCGGACACCAGGCCGACGGCGAGGCGACGGCGGGGAGTTGGCTGGGACGGAGGCCCGGAGGTGGGGCCGGTCGGCTCCGTGGGCTTTACCCACCTCCCCGGGCCGGGCCCGCGTCGGGCAAGGCCAGGGGGCCACTCGTTCAAATTCCGGGCAGGATCAACGCCTGCCCGAGTTGCCGGCCAGCGTACGGCCCCCTGACCATGCCCGACCCCAACCCGGGCAGGACACCGGCCAAAGCCCACTCCACCGCCCTCACGCGCGCAGCCGTCTGACGGCAACGCCGACGGCAACAGGGCCGCACAGCGCGGCACTTCCACGCACACCCACGGACCGGCCGGAATTCGCTGACCAGCGAAAATTCAGGTGACGACCGCTCGGCGAGCACACGTACTATGTGGTGGCGGGAGTTACGCCGGTCCTCGTTCACAATTGCGGCGAGGTGGCAGTCGACACGAATGCGGTGACGGATGCCCTCTCGGGTGCAAAGACCGCTGAAGTAGATGCCGCCTTGGCGGGGCGTGCCCCGGTGCTTTCGCCGACTGCTCATCGTGAACTACTCGAAGGTGGACACTCGGCAGACACCATTGGTAGCTGGTTGTCGGAGCGAGGAGGACGCATGGGACCGGCTTCTACCAGCGAAGGCGTTGCTTCGCTCCAGGCTCGCCTCAGGGGTATGTGGAAGGGTAAGTCATTCAATCCGATGATTGCCGACGACGACGCTTCGGTCTTGCATTCGGCGATACAGGATGGATTGTCGATCATTACGAACGACAAGAGATTCTATAAAATATCGATAGGCTCGGATATTCGAGCGAGCGATATTAGTTGATCGTGTTGTTTGGGGTGCCCCGCGCTTGCTAGCTTGCGGGGCACTCCAGGCCAGGTAAACAGGCTGGGTAGAAGGTGGCCACATGCGTGAAGATGAACTCGAGGAGATCGAGGAGTTGTGCTCTGCGGCCACTCCGGCGCCTTGGTTCGTTAGGACCTTGGATGATGACTCCGCCATGAATCTTGTGGCGGTGAGCACGGCTCCCGACACTGGCGCTGCCGAGAGGTGGCCGAATTTTGATCATCGAGACATAATTGCCGCAACTTTGGTTCAGCATCCGCGATACGTCGATTCTGGCGACGAACGCTGGGATGAGAACGCAGCCTTCATTGCAATGGCGCGGGAGGCTGTGCCGCGCCTTGTGGAAGAGGTTAGGTGTCTCCGGGCCCTGCTTGCGGCGGAGGGGAATGGTTAATGATGGGCCATTCGGGTTCTTGGTTCATCGCGGAAACCGGCGCCCGAATTTCGTCTCCTCATTGGCCTGAGTTGTATGGGCGGCTAACCAAAGAGTGTGCAAGAAAGCAGCCCCGCCGTTTTCCGGAGGGGGCTGCTGCGGCTTTTCAGGTCGGTCTGACGGCAGTAGTTGACGGCAACGTCAGCAGACGATGGCTTCGCAGGGCGGCGGATCGTCGCCGTCGTTCGGGCCGGCTCATTGTTGGCAAGACCGTCCCGGGCGATGCTGAGGGTGTCGATGGCCTCTCGTTGGAGGCGGAGTCGGACGTGGGCGTAGACGGTGGCGGTGACGCCGATGTGGGCGTGGCTGAGTAGTTCCATGATGATGACGGGCTCGACGCCCTGCTCAGGAGCAGGGCGGCCGTCGAGTGCCCAGAGCGCGCCGAGGGTGGTGGAGTAGGCGCGGGTCTTGGTGGAGAAGTGGCCGCGGAATCCGCGCATGTGGACCCACTTCCGCAGGTTCAAGTGCGTCGCGGTTGCCGAGGGCCCTGGCGGTGCGGATCATGCGGGCGGCGTGCTCGGGCACGGACTCCGACCAGAGATCGGTGATCTTCTTCAAGCGGTGGTCGAGAGTGCCAGTCGCGGCTTCAGTGTCCTTGGTGGCGTACTTCGCGACGTATCCGGCGACCTTGCCCTCGGTGATCGTGGTCCCCCCTGGAAGGCGGAGGACCGGATGTCCCTGGTGGCAATCTGCTCGCCGAAGGCGAAGGAGCGAGCGCGGCCGTTGACCTCGGGCCCGTCGATGTGGGCGCGGGTGGCCGCGATCCGGATGGCGTCGGCCAGCAGTTCGGGGGTGGCCCAGGCGGGGGGCGGGGTGTGGGGGCCTGCGGGGCCGTCGAGTCGGATCACGGCGTGGAAGTGGATCAGTCCGCGCTGCTGGTACGCCGCGACTTTGGCGTACGAGACACGGCGACGCTGTGGAGCAGGCGCTGGGCGATACCGGCTGCGGCGGCGATGATGCGTCGCAGGTGGAGCATGAAGCGGGCCCACAGGGCGGGGGCGTGGGCGTGGGCGTTCCACAGGACAGCGCCGGTGTAATCGTACCGCTCGGAGTCGAGCGGGGTGCCGAGGGTCATCCTAGGCGTGGGTGCGTGCGCAGTAATAACTGGTGGAGCCGTCGCCGCGCCGGTGCGGTGCTGGTGGCAAAGACGCGGGCGGAGATGTTCTTGCTGCCACGAAGACCGGCGGCGATGAGGTGGTAGGTCTCCTGGCGATACAGCCCGCGCAAGAGGGCGGAGGCTGGTGCCGCCGTTTCCGCAGCGGACAACGGAGCCGTCCGGCGGGCAGCGGTTCGCGGAGTATCCCGCAGGTGAAGGCGTCGATCTTGGTGCGATGGCCTTGGAGCCGGATGGGCTGGACACAGCAGCCGAGCGAGGACAGATGCCGGACCAGTCCCAGCAGGTCCCGGTATCCGGTGAACGCAGGCAGCGCTGCTCTCTGGAGGACGTAGGCCCCCCCGGGGGAGGGTGAAGCAGTCCAAGGGCCGGGGGAGGGTGTTCATGAATCGCGCTGGTCCTGGCGCCGCAATGTGAGCGTGACCTGCTCTTTTGCTGATATGCAGGCCGGGCCCGGTGCTATGTGGGTGTCCTCGCGGCGGCCATGGGCACAAGGTAGGCCTAGGCGGTCGGTGAGCAGCCTTGCTCCCTGAGGTGCTGCTGACGGTATCGATCGGCCCGCTGGAGCCTGGATGCTCTCAGTGACCCCCGCGGCCCCTCCGCCGCCGGTTTGACCCGTGCCGAGCGGGACCGTAACCTTGACCGTCGGCGTGTTTCCATGCGCGCCAACTCCTGAGCACCCACCCCCGGCCCCGCCCGGGGAGGCCGTTCATCCATCCGGACAGTCACGGACCCGCCGGTCCGTGCGAGCGGCTGGCGTCAGGGGTTTCCGTTCCGAGCGAGGAGAGATCCGCGTGTACGCCATCGTGCGCAGCGGTGGTCGCCAGCACAAGGTTGCTGTCGGCGACATCGTTGAGGTTGACAAGATTTCCACTGCCAAGGTTGGCGACACGGTCGAGCTCTCGACCCTGCTCGTTGTCGACGGCGACTCCGTGACCAGCGACCCGTGGGTGCTGGCCGGCATCAAGGTCCAGGCCGAGGTCGTGGACCACCACAAGGGCGCCAAGATCGACATCCTGCGCTACAAGAACAAGACCGGCTACCGCCGTCGTCAGGGCCACCGCCAGCAGTACACGGCGATCAAGGTCACGGCGATCCCGACGGCTGCGAAGTAAGGGACTGAGGAGACATGGCACACAAGAAGGGCGCATCGTCCACCCGGAACGGTCGCGACTCCAACGCTCAGCGGCTCGGCGTGAAGCGCTTCGGCGGTCAGGTCGTCAACGCCGGTGAGATCCTGGTCCGCCAGCGTGGCACCCACTTCCACCCCGGCTCGGGCGTGGGCCGTGGCGGCGACGACACGCTGTTCGCGCTGCAGGCCGGTGCCGTGCAGTTCGGCACGCACCGTGGTCGCAAGGTCGTGAACATCGTTCCGGCTGCCTGATCCACTTTCGCGGAGGCGGACCTCACTTCCCGTTCGGGAAGCGGGTCCGCCTTTCGCTTGTTGCACCGAAGACATATCCGTACACGTACGACCTACGTAACTGGAGGCACAGGACATGACCACCTTCGTGGACCGCGTCGAGCTGCATGTCGCCGCGGGTAACGGAGGCCACGGCTGTGCCTCCGTCCACCGTGAGAAGTTCAAGCCGCTCGGCGGCCCCGACGGGGGCAACGGCGGGCGCGGTGGCGATGTGATCCTGGTCGTCGACCAGTCGGTCACCACGCTGCTGGACTACCACCACTCGCCGCACCGCAAGGCGACCAACGGCAAGCCCGGCGAGGGCGGCAACCGCTCCGGCAAGGACGGCCAGGACCTGGTCCTGCCGGTGCCGGACGGCACGGTCGTGCTGGACCGCAACGGCGAGGTGCTCGCCGACCTGGTCGGCCAGGGCACCACGTACGTCGCCGCCCAGGGCGGCCGCGGCGGCCTCGGCAACGCCGCGCTGGCCTCCGCGCGCCGCAAGGCCCCGGGCTTCGCGCTGCTGGGCGAGCCGGGTCACGCCGACGACATCGTGCTGGAGCTGAAGACCGTCGCCGACGTGGCGCTGGTCGGCTACCCCAGCGCCGGCAAGTCGTCGCTGATCTCGGTGCTCTCCGCCGCCAAGCCGAAGATCGCGGACTACCCCTTCACGACCCTCGTCCCCAACCTGGGCGTGGTGACCGCCGGCTCCACCGTCTACACGATCGCGGACGTGCCCGGTCTCATCCCGGGCGCCAGCCAGGGCCGCGGCCTCGGCCTCGAGTTCCTGCGGCACGTCGAGCGCTGCTCGGTGCTGGTGCACGTCCTGGACACCGCGACGCTGGAGTCCGACCGCGACCCGGTCTCCGACCTCGACGTCATCGAGGAGGAGCTGCGGCAGTACGGCGGCCTCGACGACCGGCCGCGCCTCGTCGTCCTCAACAAGATCGACATCCCGGACGGCAAGGACCTCGCGGACATGATCCGCCCGGACCTGGAGGCACGCGGCTACCGCGTCTTCGAGGTGTCGGCCGTGGCGCGCACCGGCCTGAAGGAGCTGTCCTTCGCGCTGGCCGACATCGTCGCCAAGGCGCGCGCGGCCCGGCCGAAGGAGGAGGCCACCCGGATCGTCATCCGCCCGAAGGCGGTCGACGACGCGGGCTTCACGGTCACGCGCGAGGAGGACGGGCTGTTCCGGGTGCGCGGCGAGAAGCCGGAGCGCTGGGTGCGGCAGACGGACTTCAACAACGACGAGGCCGTCGGCTACCTCGCCGACCGCCTCAACCGCCTCGGTGTCGAGGACGAGTTGATGAAGGCGGGCGCCCGCGCGGGTGACGGCGTGGCGATCGGCCCCGAGGAGAACGCGGTCGTCTTCGACTGGGAGCCCACGATGATGGCGGGCGCGGAGATGCTCGGCCGCCGCGGTGAGGACCACCGCCTGGAGGCCCCGCGCCCCGCGGCGCAGCGCCGCCGGGACCGCGAGGCCGAACGCGACGAGGCCCAGCGCGAGTTCGAGGGCTTCGACCCCTTCTAGGGAGTGTCCGCAAAGTAGCGTCGTCCGCCCGCCGGGCAGACGGGACTTTGCGGTCACGACCCGGTCCCGCGGCCGGCGTCCTCGGCCCGGCGTCCCACGGCCCCCGGCGGGTTCTCCCCGCCGGGGGCCGCTGCGTGCGTCGGGCGCCCGGCGTCCGGCAGAGGTGGCGGCGGTTCTCCCCGCCGGGGCCGCTGCGTGCGTCGGGCGCCCGGCGTCCGGCAGAGGTGGCGGCGGTCCACCCGCCGGGGCCGCGAGGCCGTCCGGCCCGCCGCGGAGGCGGCGGCGGTTTCGGACCGGCCGGCGGGCCGACCCGTACCGATGTGTGACACGCCCGGGCCGCGGATGGTTGACAAAACCAAACTCATACCCGTTCGAGCGCAACCTATGCCGTCGAACAACCGTCTTGTTACCGGGGCCGAAGCAGAACCGCCCCCGGAGAACCGAACGGAGCGTTGATGAAGATCTCCTTCCTCATCCACACCATCTACGGCATCGGCGGCACCATCCGCACCACGCTGAACCTCGCGGAGGAGCTCGCCGACCGGCATGAGGTGGAGATCGTCTCGGTGTTCCGGCACCGGGACATCGCGCTCTTCGACATCGACCCGCGCATCACCGTCGTCCCGCTCATCGACACCCGCCCCGCCTCTCCCACCAACGAGAAGCAGCACCCGCTCCAGCTCCAGGCCGCCGAGTTCTTCCCCCGGCACGAGGCGCGCTACAAGGAGTACAGCAAGCTCACCGACGAGCGGGTCAGCGAGCACTACGCGGGCGACGGTGCCGACGCGGACGTCGTCATCGGCACCCGTCCCGGACTCTCCGCCTACGTCGCGCAGTTCGCCCCGCCGGGTGCCGTGCTCATCGGCCAGGAGCACATGACGCACAACCACCACAAGGCCGCCCTGCGCAAGGAGATGTACGCGCACCTCGACGCGCTCGACGCCTACGTCACCGTCTCCGAGGGCGACGCCGCGGTGTACCGGGAGAAGATGCCGCTGCCCGCGACGCGCGTACTGGCCATTCCCAACAGCGTGCCCGAGCCGCCCGTCGCGCCCTCCGACGCGTCCGGCAGGACGATCGTCGCCGCCGGACGGCTGGCCGCCGAGAAGCAGTACCACGTCCTCATCGACGCCTTCGCCGAGGTCGTCGCGCAGCGCCCCGAGTGGGACCTGCGCATCTACGGCTGGGGCCCCGAGAAGGAGAAGCTCCGCACCCGTATCGACCGGATGGGCCTCTACAACAGCGTCCGGCTCATGGGGCCGCACTCGCCCATCGAACCGGAGTGGGCCAAGGGGGCCATCGCCGTCTCGACCTCGCGCCACGAGTCCTTCGGCATGACGCTCGTCGAGGCGATGCGCTGCGGCCTCCCCGTCGTCTCCACCGACTGCGACTACGGGCCGCGCGAGATCATCGCGGATGGCGAGGACGGCATCCTCGTACCCGTCGGCGACACCGACGCCGTCGCCGCGGCCCTGCTGAAGCTCATCGACGACGAGGAGCTGCGCAGGAAGATGGGCGCGGCCGCCGTCCGCAACGCCCGCCGCTTCGACCCCGCCACGGTCGCCCGGCAGTACGAGGAGCTGTTCGAGGAGCTGCGCACCCCCGCCGCCCAGCGCGCCGAGGCCGATGCGTACGCACCCGTCGCGGACTGCGTCGTCGAGCCGGACGGCGCCGTGACCGTCACGCTCCTCCAGCCGCGGCCGGGCGTGGAGCTCGCCTGCGTCCGCACCGACGCGCGCACCGACGAGCACCGCTTCCCCTTCGACGCCTCCGGCCGCGCCACCGTCCCGGCGGACGCGCGGTTCCACGAAGGCGTCTGGGAGTGCTCGGTGCGGCTCCCCGGCTCGGGGCGCCGCGTGCGCATCACCGCCCGGTCCCTGGACCAGCGCGGGGCGATGCACGCCGGGCGGCGCGACCACGACGGCGGGGTGCGCAACCTCGTCCCGTACCCGGGCAAGCCGGCGAAGCACCTCCAGCTCCGCTCCTGGGTCCGGCCGGTCCACGCCGAGGCCGGTGACATCGAGGTCACGGCCGGGAGCATCACCGTATCCGGTGAACTGATCGGCCCCGCCGCGGGCAAAGCCGACCGGGCCGGCGGCCCTCCCGTCCTGATCGTTCGCCGCCGCGGCCGCGGCTCCGTCGACCTCACCTACTCCGGCACCTGGGTCGGGGACAGCGGTTTCCGCTTCACCTTCCCCGCCGCGGCGCCCGCCGCCCGCCAGAGCGCCGCCGACGAGTGGTGGGACCTGCTCGTGCGGTACGCCCCGGACGCCGAGCCCGCCCGCCTCGCCCGCGTCCTCGACGACGTCGTCGAGAAGGGCCCGGTCTTCGCGTACCCGGTGACGCAGCTGCGCAAGAAGCGTCCGTACGCCCTGCTCCGCATCGCGGCGCGCAAGCTGCGCGGCCGTCCGCAGCAGTACGTGCGGGTCCGCATCACCTATGCCAACACCAATGACCTGCTGGTGAATGTCGCCGATGTGCCCGTCAGGTAACCGGTCCCTCACCGCACCGTCACACAGCGCCGTCACGTCTGTGGCGTCGGTCACCGAACGCACTTCCGGGGCGCGGACGAACTTCCCTGGCCGCGCGGTGAACACAGGGTGTCCACACGGTGCCGGGCGGCCTCCGTCCGCCTTGCGAGACGGTCACGGAGAGTGCGACCATCAGCCCGTCCCCCAGTCGTCGCAAGGTAGGTCGTTCTGTGTCAGCGCCGCATGAAGCCAAGACCCGCACCACAGCAGTCGTGCTCGCAGGGGGTACCGGACAGCGGGTGGGCCTCGCGATCCCCAAGCAGCTGCTGAAGATCGCGGGCAAGGCCGTCATCGAGCACACGCTGACGATCTTCGAGCAGGCCGAGTCGGTCGACGACGTGATCGTGCTGATGGCGCCGGGTTTCGTGCCCGACGTCGAGAAGATCATCGCGAAGGCCGGGCTGACCAAGGTCTCCCGGGTCCTGGAGGGCGGCGCCACCCGCAACGAGACCACCGAGCGCGCCATCCGCGCCCTCGGTGAAGGTCTTGCGGAGGGTGAGGACCTCAACGTCCTGTTCCATGACGCTGTGCGTCCGCTTCTGTCACAGCGTGTGATCAAGGACTGCGTCGACGCCCTCGACCGGTACCAGGCCGTCGACGTCGCCATCCCGTCCGCGGACACGATCATCGTGACGCGTACGCACGGCGAGGACGGCGAGTTCATCACCGACGTCCCGGACCGCTCCCGGCTGCGCCGCGGCCAGACCCCGCAGGCGTTCAAGCTCTCCACGATCCGCAAGGCGTACGAGGTCGCCGCCGGCGACCCGAACTTCCAGGCCACCGACGACTGTTCCGTGGTGCTCAAGTACCTGCCGGACGTGCCGATCCACGTCGTGCCCGGCGACGAGTACAACATGAAGGTGACCCAGCCGGTCGACGTCTTCATCGCCGACAAGCTCTTCCAGCTGGCCTCCACCGCCGCCCCCCGCCAGGCCGGCGAGGCCGCCTACCGCGAGCTGCTCTCCGGCCGGACGTTCGTCGTCTTCGGCGGCTCGTACGGGATCGGCGCCGACATCGCCGCCCTCGCCGAGCGCTACGGCGCCACCGTGTACGCCCTGGGCCGTTCCACCACCGGCACCCACGTGGAGAACCCGGAGCACGTCGACGCCGCCCTCGCCAAGGCGTACGAGGAGAGCGGCCGCGTCGACTACGTGATCAACACCGCGGGCGTCCTGCGCATCGGCAAGCTCGCCGAGACGGACAACGCGACCATCGAGGAAGCGCTGAACGTCAATTACCTGGCGCCCGTGCACATCGCGCGCGCCTCGTACAAATACCTGGCGGAGACGAAGGGGCAGTTGCTCCTCTACACCTCCTCCAGCTACACGCGCGGCCGCGCCGAGTACAGCCTGTACTCGTCCACCAAGGCCGCCATGGTGAATCTCACCCAGGCCCTCGCCGACGAATGGGCCGGCGACGGAATCCGGGTGAATTGCGTCAACCCCGAGCGCACCGCGACCCCCATGCGCACGAAGGCGTTCGGTCAGGAACCGGCCGGTTCGCTGCTGTCCTCCGAGGCCGTGGCCCGGACCTCGCTGGACGTGCTGCTGTCCGACCTGACCGGCCACGTCATCGACGTACGGCAGCAGGACCCCACCGCCGGTGCGAGCGAGGCGTCCGGATTCGAGCAGGCCCTGGCGTCCGTCCTGGACCGTCAGGGAGATGTGTAATACTCACTCGATCGACCGATCTGGTGGGTTAGCTGTGCAATTCGGGCCTCTGTGTCGCTTCGTGGCGATTACAGGGGCCCGTGTGCTTCACCCGCAAGACGAACAGCAAGACCAACAAACCGGCACCCCCTCTGGAGCAGGTTCTACGTGATTTCGACCGCCATTCGCCTGGCACGCGTGGGCAGTGCGTCGGAGCTGGCCGCGGCAGTCCTCATGGGACTGGGTTATCCGTGCGTCATGCTCGCCGCGCTGATCCCGAACCTCTGGTTCTTCGCGGCCGCCGGTGCCGTGACCTATGTCGCCGACTGGTATCTGCACCAGAAGGACAGCTACCTGATCAACCGGCTGAACAAGGTCCGTGCCGGCCTCCCGATCCGCTTCCTGCTGCGCCAGCTGCTGCTCGTCCTGCTGCTCGCCCGGGAGGACCTCGCCGAACAGCCGGTCTTCTACGCCGCGGTCGCCTGCTTCCTGCTCTTCTACGGCCTCCAGGCCCCCCAGGGCGCCCTCGCCACCCTCATCCGGCTGCGCCGCACCATGCCGGTCGTCACGCGCAACATCGACCTGCACGCCGTGCGGATCCCGGACGCCCCGCCGAAGGCGCTGCTGAACCGATCCGCCGAGAAGATGCTGCACCTCGACGTCCCCGCGGTCGCCGGTGTGATCGTCGCCGTCGCGACCGGCGAGACCGCCGTCGCGTACGCGGGCGTCGCCGCCACCCTCGCGCTGGGGCTGCTCTACACCGTCGCGCTCGTCCCGTACATCCGCCGCAAGCGCCGCGTCCCGGCCGCCGGGGCCGTCCTCAAGGCCGTCGGCACCTGGCTGCGCGAGTACCAGCCCACCGTCGCCCTGTACTTCTCGGGCTCCGACGACTCCGCGTACCAGGTCAACATGTGGCTGGAGACGATGGAGCAGATCGACGGCCGGCCGATCATCATCATGCGTGAGCGCAACCTGGTGAAGAAGCTCCAGCCCACCTCCGTGCCGATCCTGTGCGTGGCCGGCGGGCAGCACCTGATGGCGATGGACTTCTCCTCCGTCCGCGTCACCCTCTACGCCGCCAACGTCGGCAAGAACATCCACATGCTGCGCGTCCCGACCATGAAGCACGTCTTCATCGGCCACGGCGACAGCGACAAGCTCGCCAGCGTCAACCCCTTCTCCAAGGTGTACGACGAGGTGTGGACCGCCGGGCAGGCCGGCCGCGACCGGTACGCCCTCGCCGACGTCGGCGTCCGCGACGAGGACATCGTCGAGGTGGGCCGCCCGCAACTCGCGCCGATCACGACCTGGACGGGCACGCCGAAGAACCCGATCCCGACCATCCTGTACGCCCCCACCTGGGAGGGCTGGGACAACAACCCGGGCAACACCTCGCTGCTGCTGGCCGGCGAGAACATCATGAAGCGGCTGCTCGACGCACCGCGGCCGGTCCGCGTGATCTACAAGCCGCACCCCTTCACCGGGCTGGTGAACAAGAAGGCCAAGGCCGTCGACGAGCGCCTGCAGAGCATGGTGGCCGCGGCCAACGCCGCGCGGGCCGCCGACCCGCGCTGGGCCCGGGAGGCCGCCGCCGCGCAGGCGTCCCACGCCGCGGCCCGCGTCGAACTGTCCCGCATCGAGGCACGCATCGCCCAGCTCGCCGCGCCCGGCCGCAAGGGCGGCGACGAGGCCGAGGAGTCGCGCGTCTCGCTCGCGGACCCGCAGCGCCTCGCCGAGCTCAAGCGGCTGCGCGAGGAGTGGAACGACGCGTACTGGCGCTCCTTCGGCTGGTGGGAGCACAAGGTCGTCACCGGCACCGAGCCGAAGCTGTACGACTGCTTCAACGAGTCCGACGGCATGGTCTCCGACATCTCCAGCGTGGTGTCCGACTTCATCGCGAGCGGCAAGCCCTACGCGGTGACCGACTCGGCCGAGCTGGGCGCCGACGAGTTCAAGCGCCAGAACACGGCCGTCCGCGCCGCCGTGATCCTCGGCAACAGCGCCGCCGAGCTGGACGAGTTGCTGGCCGCGGTGGCCGACCCGGCCGCCGACCTGCTCGCCAACGACCGCCGGGTGCTCAAGCGCTACCTGCTCGGCCCGGACGAGCCGACGTCGATGGAGCAGTTCAACGCGGCGGTCCGCGCGCTCGCGGCCAAGGCGGAGGCCCGCAACAGCGGGGTGGCGCAGCGGCTGGCCGGTCAGCGGATCGGCGAGCTGGACCAGGAGGCCGATGGTGCCGCCGAGCCGGTCGCGGCGGCCGACACCGTGGCGGAACAGGGCGCGCAGGCCGCTCCCGTCGCTCCCTGACGCACCGGCGGGCACCCGCCTCGCACGCACCCGCGCGACCGTACCCACGCGTCCACACGACGGCCCGAAAGTCCCTCGTCCGAAGGGGACTTGCGGGCCGTCGTGCGTGCCGCCCCACCGGGGGCGGACGCCGGGGGCAGCATGACGGACGACTGTCGTCCGTTTACCGCTTACCGCGCAGTGGGTGCCGATGCCTGAGAACACTCCCGATGTCAGCGTGATCATCGGGGCCTACGAAGCCATGCCGTACCTGGTGAAGTGCCTGGACTCTGCGGAGGCCCAGACCATCGGTCCCGAGCGCATGGAGATCATCGCCGTCGACGACGGCTCGACGGACGGCACGGGGGAGTACCTGGAGGAGTTCGCCGCCCGCACCGCCGTGCCCATGCGGGTCCTGCGGCAGGCCAACTCCGGCGGCCCCAGCGGCCCGCGCAACACCGGCCTGGAGCTGGCCCGCGGCCGGTACGTCTTCTTCCTCGACGCCGACGACCACCTGGGCGAGGAAGCCCTGGAACGCCTGGTCGCGATGGCCGACAGGGCCGGCACCGACGTGGTGCTGGGCAAGACCGTGGGCGTCAACCGCAACGCCGCCAAGTCGATGTGGGGCCGGACCGTCGAGCGCGCCGACATCTACACCTCCAACGTCAAGTACACGCTGAGCGCGCAGAAGCTCTTCCGGCGGGAGCTGCTCGTGCGCCACGGCATGCGGTTCGACGAGTCCCTGCGCACCGGCGAGGACGCGCTGTTCACGATGGAGGCGTACCTGCGCGGCAACGGCGTCTCGGTCGTGGCGGACCACGTCTGCTACTACCTGGTGGGCCGCGAGGACGGCAAGCACGTGACGAAGACCGGCAGTTACACGCTGCGCTTCGACTCGGCGAGGGCGCTGATGGAGCTGATCGCCCGGCACGTACCGGCGGGCGGGAAGCGCGATCTGCTGATGCTGCGGCCGTTCATCGTCACGCTGCTGCCGCAGTTCGGGCCCGCGGTGCTCAAGCAGTCCGACGAGGTGCTGCGCCGCAAGATGGAGCTGGCGGCGCCGCTGATGGCCGCGTACTGGACGCCGGGCGTCGCACGGCGGCTGAAGACCGAGGACCGGCTGCGGCTCACCTGTGTGGCGCGGAACAGGCCGGAGGTGCTGCGGGAGGTGGTGGCGCACCTGCAGGCGGGCACCCCTCCCGAGCGGGTCCGCCGCCGGGGCCGGGTGTACCTGGCGTACCCGCACTTCCGGGACCCCGCGGCGGGCATCCCCGACAGCGCGTACGAGCTGCGCGGGGCGGCCGGGCCGCGCGACCGGGTGCGCCGCGCGGCACGGATCCCCCGGCGCGCGGCGGGACGCCTCCTGCGGTGGCTGGGGCTGCGCGGCCCGCGGGACCCCCGCCCGCCGCAGGCCGTGCGCGCCGCCAAGGAGGCGCACGAGCCGGCGTGAGGCGGGGGGCGCGGCCCGGCCCGCGCGTGGTGGGGTGGCCCGAGGCGCCCCGGAGGCCGGAGGAGACCGATCAAAATCGGCCGCTTTCAATCCGGCTTCTGATGGAACCGATCATCCGTGTCGGCCTGTGCACACCGGGCCCGCCGGCTTCCCCGCGGAGCACCAGCGGGGCCGCGGACCTCCGCTTCCGGCCGCGCGGCGGAGGTCCCCGCCCGGCCCCCGGCCCCGGGCGCGGGCCCTGGACGCGGCCTGCTGCCGAGCACCCCTGCCCGGACCGAGGCGCCCGCCCCGGCGCCGCCCGGCGCGCCGCCCCGGCCCCCCGCACGCCCGCCGCGCTGCCAAGGCCCCCGCACGCCCCCCGCGGCACCGCCCGGCGCGCGGCCCCCGGAGGTGTCCACCGCGCTGTCCATCGGCTGGAATGCGCGAGCGCCGCGCCCCGCCTCTGGCATAGATTTCCCACGTGACAGCAGTGGCAAGGCAGTACGTGACGGAAGCCCGCAGGATCGTCGTCAAGGTCGGTTCCTCCTCCCTGACCACCGCCTCCGGCGGCCTCGACGCCGACCGCGTCGACGCGCTCGTCGACGTACTCGCCAAGGTCCGCAGCGGCGGCGAGAAGGAAGTCGTCCTCGTCTCCTCCGGCGCCATCGCCGCCGGTCTCGCACCGCTCGGCCTCGCCCGCCGCCCCAAGGACCTCGCCCGCCAGCAGGCCGCCGCCAGCGTCGGCCAGGGCCTCCTCGTCGCCCGCTACACCGCCTCCTTCGCCCGCTACGGCGTACGCGTCGGCCAGGTGCTCCTCACCACCGACGACACCAGCCGCCGCTCCCACTACCGCAACGCCTACCGGACCCTGGACCAGCTGCTGGCCATGGGCGCCGTTCCGGTCGTCAACGAGAACGACACGGTCGCCACGGACGAGATCCGGTTCGGCGACAACGACCGGCTCGCCGCGCTCGTCGCCCATCTCGTCCGGGCCGACCTGCTGGTGCTGCTGTCGGACGTGGACGGCCTCTACGACGGAGACCCCGGCAAGCCCGGCACCTCACGGATCGAGGAGGTGCGCGGGCCGAAGGACCTGGAGGGCATCGAGATCGGTTCCGCCGGCAAGGCCGGGGTCGGCACCGGCGGCATGGTCACCAAGGTGGAGGCGGCCCGTATCGCCGCGGCCGCCGGCATCCCGGTCGTCCTGACCTCCGCCAGCCGCGCCGCCGACGGCCTCGCGGGACGCGACACCGGCACGTACTTCCACCGCACCGGGCGCCGCTCGGCCGACCGGCTGCTCTGGCTCGCCCACGCCTCCACCCCGCAGGGTGCGCTGATCCTCGACGAAGGCGCCGTACGTGCCGTGGTGGACGGCAGGAAATCGCTGCTGCCGGCCGGTATCGCGGCCGTCGAGGGCGACTTCTCGGCCGGCGACCCGGTCGAGCTGCGTGACGCCGCCTCGGGGCGGCCCGTCGCCCGCGGCCTGGTCAACTTCGACGCCAAGGAGATCCCCCAGCTCCTGGGACGCTCCACCCGGGAGCTGGCGAAGGAGCTCGGTCCGGCATACGAGAGGGAAGTCGTACACAGGGACGATCTGGTCGTCCTCCAGGCCTAGAACGGCTGAAAGTCCCGCCATCCGCCGGAGACCTTCACCAAAACAGCCCCATGTTCCGCTCAGGACTGGTCAACTTTGTCTCGGGGGTAAGGCGGGGTGACAGCACGACAACGCATCAACAGGAGGCCGCCGGTGAGACGAGCGCGCCCAGGGGCAGCGCCCCGCGGGACGACCGAACGCGCCCTGACGAGTGTCGGGGCCGGGGCCGACTTCGACGACGCCGAGCGCCGGGAAGCGGGCGAGGGCCGTCAGCCGGGACGCGAGCAGGAGCGGAGCACCACCGAGCGGCAGGTGTCGAAGCTGTGGCACATCACCCTCAGCGTCTCGGGCCGGGAGGCCCCGCTGACGGAGGTCAGAAGGGCCCTGGAGCAGCTCGCCCACGACCACCCGTTCCTGCTGACCAGCAGGTACGCGAACGATCACGCCGAGATCCGGTACTGGGAAGAGGCCCGCGACCTGCACGACGCGGCCGCGGTGGCGCTGCGCCTGTGGGGCGAGCACCGGCAGAGCGCCCAGCTGCCGCCCTGGGAGATCGTCGGGCTGGAGGTCATCGACCGCGAGACCTACCACCAGCGGATCGCGGAGGGCTACGGCCCCCCGCCCGCCGCACCCGTGGGCGTCCACCCGTACTAGTACTGGTACAGGTGCCTCGGCCGGTGCGGGGCGACGGGTCCGCCGTTTTGAGCAGGCCGTCTCGCACTGCGGGATATGTGCTGGATGCCCGCCCGGAGCGCATTACCCTGCGGGCATGACCTCGCACTCCGCCTCCTCCCCGTCCATCACGCCGTTCGACGACATGTCGCCGGTCACGCGCGCCGCCTACCGGGCCCGCGCCGCCGCCGCCGACATCGCGCCGCTGCCGCGCGCGGCGAAGGACGACGCGCTGCTCGCCATCGCGGACGCGCTGGAGGTCCGCACCAGCGAGATCGTCGAGGCCAACGCCGAGGACGTGGCGCGCGCCCGCGAAGCCGGCACCAGCGAGTCGATCATCGACCGGCTCACGCTGACCCCCGAGCGCGTCCGCGCCATCGCCGCCGACGTCCGCGACGTCGCCGCGCTGCCCGACCCGGTCGGCGAGGTGGTGCGCGGCTCGACCCTGCCCAACGGCATCGACCTGCGCCAGGTCCGCGTCCCCCTCGGCGTCGTCGGCATCATCTACGAGGCCCGTCCCAACGTGACGGTGGACGCCGCCGCGCTGTGCCTGAAGTCCGGGAACGCCGTGCTGCTGCGCGGCTCCTCCTCCGCGTACTCCTCCAACACCGCCCTCGTGCGCGTCCTGCGCGACGCGGTCGGCGGCGCCGGCCTGCCCGCCGACGCGATCCAGCTCGTCCCCGGCGAGTCCCGCGACTCCGTACGGGAGCTGATGCGCGCCCGCGGCCTCGTGGACGTCCTGATCCCGCGCGGTGGCGCCTCCCTGATCCGCACGGTCGTGGAGGAGTCCACCGTCCCGGTCATCGAGACCGGCACCGGCAACTGCCACGTCTACGTCGACGCCGAGGCCGACCTCGACATGGCCGTGGACATCCTGATCAACTCCAAGGCCCAGCGGCCCAGCGTCTGCAACGCCGCCGAGACGCTCCTCGTCCACCGCGACATCGCCGGCGCCTTCCTGCCGCGCGCCCTCGACGCCCTCGCCGAGGCGGGCGTCACCGTCCACGGCGACGAGCGCGTCCAGGCCCACGCCGACGCCTCCAAGGCCACCGTCGTGCCGGCCACGCCCGAGGACTGGGAGGCGGAGTACCTCTCGTACGACATCGCCGCGGCCGTCGTCGACTCGCTGGACGCCGCCGTCGCGCACATCCGGCTGTGGTCGTCCCACCACACCGAGGCGATCGTCACCACCTCGCAGGCCGCGGCCCGCCGCTTCACCCAGCTGGTGGACTCCACCACGGTCGCCGTGAACGCCTCCACGCGCTTCACCGACGGCGGCCAGTTCGGCTTCGGCGCCGAGATCGGCATCTCGACGCAGAAGCTCCACGCCCGCGGCCCGATGGGGCTGCCGGAGCTCACCTCGACGAAGTACATCGTCACGGGCGACGGACACGTCCGGTAGGCATCCCGTACGGCAGGGAGAGTTCGCGCTCTCCCTGCCCAAACCCCCCGCCCCGGTCTACCCTGAAGGCGTGCCGGACGACGTGGGGGGCAAGCCGTTCCCGGACGGCTGGGAGCCCGACGACGACCGCGGGGGCGCGGACGAGGACTTCGCCTCCGTGGTGTTCGACGAGGACTTCGTACGGGCCGCCGCCATCCATGAACCGACCGCCGTGGAGCGGTTGCTGGCCGCCGCCCAGGCGCGCGCCGACGCCGACGCGGCGCGGGGCCGGGCGTACGACGACGGATACGGATCCGGCGCACACGCCCACGAGCCCGGGTACGACGACGACTGCGACGCGTGCGCCGAAGGGGACGACCCCCGCGGCCACGACCACGGCTACGGATGCGGGTGCGGGCACGCACACCCGTACGGCCCGCACGGCGGGGCCCTGCGACCGTACCGGCCCAGCGCCCGCTGGCACCGCCCGGTGGCCTGGATCCTGGCGCTGGTGCTCGGCGTCGGCATGATCGCCCTCGCCTTCACGGCCGTCTACCGCGGCGCCTCCGGCAGCCGCGACGACCAGGTCCCGGCGCCCGCGACGACCGGCATCGACAAGCCGTCCGCGTCCCTTCCCTCGGCCTCCGCCGAGTACACCGCTCCACCCGCCGCGGCCGTGCCGCGCGCCTCCTGACCGGCGGCGCCGGGCCGGTGCGGCCGGCCTGCCGGAGCGCGTTTACGGGATGTCCCGCCGACCTACCCTGAAGGTATGGCAGGGAGTGGCGACCCGCCTGAAGGGACCCCCGAGGGGCTGCCCGGCGGTGGGGAGGACGAGTACCGATCCGTCGTCTTCGACGAGTCGTTCGTCCGCGCTGCCCGCCTCCAGGAGCTTTCCGCGCAGGAGCGCATGGGGGAGCACGCCCGGGCCGTCCGCCGCCGCCCCGCCTGGCAGCCCCGGGCCCGCCCCCGGCACGGCTCGCTGGCCCTGGTGCTGGTGATCGTCTTCGCCCTGGCCGCCGCGATCTACGCGGGCGCCCGCCCGTACCACCCCCCGCCCGGCCACCGGGCCGAACCGCTGCGGACCGCGATCGTGCCGCTCGCCCCGCAGGGCGTCGTACCGGGCGGCGAGCCCGCCCGTCTGCTCGCCCGCAGCCCGGCCGCCCAGTTCCGCTCCGGCGCCGCCGGCATCACCATGCCGCCCGCCCGGAGCACCGCGCACTTCTCCGAGAACCAGGTGGTGGCCGCGCTGGGCACGGTGCAGGAGTACCTGGTGAAGTCGGCCCTCGACCCCGACGTCCTCACCGGGCGGTCCGTCCGGCCGGTGCGGTTGCTGCTCGATCCCGCACAGCAGGAGCAGTTCGACCGGAGCGTCAGGTCACCCGCCGACGACGGACGGCACGCGGCCACCGGCTGGCTCGTGCGCTTCGACCCGCGCGAGGTGGCGCTGGCCGGCACCGCCGCCCGCGTGCGCGGCACACTGCGCGTCGAGGAGGCGGTGCCCGACGTCCTGCAGGTGACGGCGGACCACACCTTCGTCTACGCGGTGCGCCCCGCGGGCGCCGACAGCGCGGACCGCCGCGCCGGCCGCGCGGAGTCCTCGCTGTTCACGGTCCGCCGCCAGATGGTCTTCCGCTTCGACCGCGACGACCTGCGGATGCACCGGGCCGAGCTGGTCAGCAGCCACGTCATGGCCGGGCCGCAGTCCTGCTCGGCCGAGCCCGCGGGGGCCATGCGACCGCTGCTGGCGGGACAGCGGGCCACCCAGCAGTCCCCCCGGGGCACCGACCCGTACGCCACGGGACAGGTCCCCGCCTCCTTCTGCGGCACTCTCTCCCCGCGGGCCCAGCCCTCGGCCCCGGCGCGGTGACCGGCCTCGCTCGGTGACCCGGCCGGCCCGCGCGGCTCCGCGTGACCGGCCCGCGCCGCGCTACGCGTCCTTCGGCCCCGCGGAGCCCCCCGAACCGTTGGGGCTCCCCGTACCGCCCGTGAAGCGGTCGCGGAGCTTGCCGCCCAGGTCGCCCGCGCCGCCGGCTATGTCCCCGACCAGCTTCATCAGCGGGTCCTTGCTGGTGCGGACCGACTCGGCGTAGTGGGAAGCGGACTCGCGGAAGGAGTCCGTGACCGAGGTGTCCTTGTCCTCGTCGCGCCGCGGGTAGTGCCCGTCCATGATCCGCTGGTGGTCGCGGCTCTCGGCCCACTTCTTCAGCTCGGCCGCCCGCACCGTGGTGAAGGGGTGCGAGCGCGGCAGCACGTTCAGGATCTTCAGCACGGAGTCGCGCAGGTCCCCGCCCGCCTCGTACTCCTCGGCCTGCTCCAGGAACGCGTCGACGTTCATCTCGTGGAGGTGGTTGCCGCCGGCGATCTTCATCAGACCCCGCATCGACGCCCGCAGGTCCTGCCCGACCAGCAGCCCCGCCCGGTCCGCCGACAGCTCCGACTTGCGGAACCACTCCCGCAGCGCCGTCACGATCGCCATGACCGCCACGTTCCCCAGGGGGATCCAGGCGACCTTCACCGCGAGACCCGTGAGGAACAGCAGCACCGTGCGGTAGACGGAGTGCCCCGACAGGGCGTGGCCCACCTCGTGGCCGATGACCGCCCGCATCTCCTCCTCGTCCAGCAGCTCCACCAGCCCGGTGGTCACCACGATGATCGGCTCGTCCAGTCCGATGCACATCGCGTTGGGCTTCGGGTCCTGCGTGACGTACATCGGCGGGACCTTCTCCAGGTCCAGGATGTAGCAGGCGTCGCGCAGCATGGTGTGCAGGTGCGCGAACTGGGCGTCGCTCACCCGCACCGAGTCGGACAGGAAGAGCAGCCGCAGGCTGCGCTCGGGCAGCAGCCCGCTCAGCGCCTTGAAGACGGTGTCGAACCCGCTGAGCTTGCGCAGCGCCACCAGCGCCGAGCGGTCCGCGGGGTGTTCGTAGGCACGCGAGGAGATGCCGGGAAAGCGCCTGCGCTGCCTGCTGGGCTGGTTGTCGCCACCGCTGCCGGTGCCGCCGGTGCTGTCGGTCATGGATGATGCCCCCTGTTCGTACGAGACGCGCCTCGTCCCCCTGGCGGACCCCAGACTAGGCCGTGGGACACCGCGGGACGGGAGCCTGTGGATGACTCCGGCCTTCGTGGACACAGACGCGGAAGACGGTCCGGAAGATGACAACGCCTGAGTCGGCGTGAGCGTGCCCGCACCGCCCGCATACGATGTGCGCGAAGTCTCCGCTCCGACTCCCCATGGATAGGTCCTTCCGAAGATGAGCATCCACAGCGCCGCCGCCAGCCTCGTCACGCTCGCCGAGGGCACCGAGCACGGCGGCAACCACGAAAGCCTCAGCCCGTACCTGACCGGTGGCGGCGCCTTCGTCGTGCTGCTCCTGCTGCTGTGGATCACCACGCGGTTCAACCGCGACCGCTGAGCCGGTGACCGCCGGGACCGGGCGCCCCGCCGTGCCAGTAGGCTCTGCACGCATGGGAGACCAGGAAGTGCCTACCAGTCCCGGCAGACGCCGACTCGGCGTGATGGGCGGGACGTTCGACCCGATCCATCACGGACACCTGGTGGCCGCCAGTGAGGTGGCCGCGCTGTTCCACCTGGACGAGGTGGTGTTCGTACCCACCGGGCAGCCGTGGCAGAAGACCCACAAGACGGTCTCCCCGGCGGAGGACCGCTATCTGATGACGGTCATCGCCACGGCTTCCAACCCGCAGTTCTCGGTCAGCCGCATCGACATCGACCGGCCGGGGCCGACGTACACCATCGACACCCTGCGGGACCTGCGTGCCCTCAACGAGGACACGGACCTCTTCTTCATCACCGGGGCGGACGCGCTCTCCCAGATCATGCCGGGGTGGCGCAACGCCGAGGAGCTCTTCTCGCTCGCCCACTTCATCGGGGTGACCCGTCCGGGTCACGACCTGTCGGACGACGGGCTGCCCAAGGGCGGGGTCACCCTCGTCGAGGTGCCCGCGCTGGCCATCTCGTCGTCGGACTGCCGGGCGCGGGTCGCCGCCGGCGACCCCGTCTGGTACCTGGTGCCGGACGGCGTGGTGCGCTACATCGACAAGCGCCAGTTGTACCGCGGCGAATGAGCCACGGAGAGGGGCACCGGTGAACGACCAGCACAACCCGTACGACCCGTACTATCCGCCGCAGCCGCAGATCGTCGGCTACGACGAGTACGGCCAGCCGGTGTACCAGCAGGCCCAGCAGCAGTACGACACCTACGAGCAGCAGCAACAGCAGTACGAGCAGCAGCAACAGCAGCAGGAGTACGGCTACGAGCAGTACGCCCAGCCCCAGCAGACGCAGTCGTACGGCTACCCGCAGCAGGACCAGGGTGGCTACGGGTACGAGGGCTATACGGGTGACGGCTACGGCGGGTACGGCACCGCCCAGCACCCCGGCCACGGCCAGCAGTCGGAGTACGTGCAGCACCCCGGCCACGCCCAGCAGCCCGAGCACGCGCAGCAGTGGATCCCGCAGCAGCACCAGCCGCCGTCGCAGCAGGACCCGCGGCCCGCGCCCCAGGACCCGGGCCAGGGCCAGAACCAGGACCGCACGCGCCCGCGGACGGCACCGGCACAGGAGCACGGCGACCCGGCCCCGGCCGCCTCCGTGCCCGGGCCGCGCCGTCCGGCACCGGACCGCGACCCGGCACAGGGCCGCGAGGCGCCGCAGGACCCCGAGTACCGCACCGAGCAGTTCGCCTTCGTCGAGGACCCGGACGAGGAGTCCGAAGACGTCATCGACTGGCTGAAGTTCACCGAGAGCCGCTCCGAGCGCCGCGAGGAGGCCCGCCGCCGCGGCCGCAACCGGATCGTCGCCCTCGTCGTCGTCCTCGCCGTCGCCCTCATCGGCGGCGTCGGCTACCTCTGGTCCGCGGGCAAGCTCCCCGGCCTCGGTGACGACTCCACCGCCGCGCAGGGCGGCACGGCGAGCGGCCCGCAGAAGCGCGACGTGATCGTCGTCCACCTGCACAACACCAGGAACGACGACACCTCCACCGCCCTTCTGGTCAACAACGCCACCACCAAGCAGGGCACCACCGTCCTGCTCCCCAACTCCCTCACCGTCGCCAACGACGACGGCACCACCACCACGCTGGCGAAGTCCGTCGACGACGACGGTTCCGCCGGCACCCGCGAGGCCATCGGCGCCCTGCTCGGCACGGAGATCACCGGCACCTGGCGGCTCGACACCCCCTACCTGGAGAACCTCGTCGAACTCGTCGGCGGCATCGACCTGACCACCGACACCGAGGTGCCCGCCGCCAAGAAGGGCGAAGCGCCCCTGGTGCCCCGGGGCGAGAACCAGACGCTGAACGGGCGCATGGCCGTCGCGTACGCCACCCACCGCGCCCCCGGCGAGGCCGAGGCCCAGCAGCTCCAGCGGTTCGGCCAGGTCATGTACGGCGTGCTGCGCAAGATGTCGGACGACCCCCGGGCCGCCACCGTCACCGTGGAGACCCTGGCGCAGATCCTCGACCCCTCCCTGCCGGAGAAGGACCTGGGCGCCTCCCTCGCCAAGCTCGCGGAGCACGCCAAGGGCGGCGACTACAAGACGGCACTGCTGCCCGTGCAGCAGGACGGCACGCTCAGCGAGGAGGCCGCGCGCAGCGTCGTCAAGGACGTCCTCGGCGGTTCGGTCACCGCGCCCGAGCAGGGCTCGGCCGTCCGCGTGGGCGTCAGGAACGCCTCGGGTGACGCCGAGGCCACCGAGGCGGCCCGGATCGTCCTGGTCAACGGCGGCTACGCGGTCATCGACGGCGGCAAGGCAGCCGGGACGGAGTCCTCCACCCAGGTCCTCTACGGCGACGCCGCGCACAAGGCGAAGGCCGAGGAGGTCGCGAAGACCCTGGGCCTGCCCGCCGGCGCGGTCGTCAAGGGCACGCCCCCGGCGAACGCGGACGTCATGGTCGTCCTGGGCCGGGACTACGAGGCCGGGTAATGGTTTGCGGGGCTGTCGGCGGTACGTGAGACCCTGGAGGTGTTCCGGACCGCCGACGAAAGCCTGCTTGTGACCGCTACTGACCGTTCCATCGAGCTCGTGACGACCGCCGCGCAGGCGGCCGCCGACAAGCTTGCGCACGACATCATCGCCTACGACGTCAGCGACGTCCTGTCGATCACCGACGCCTTCCTGCTGGCCTCGGCACCCAGCGACCGCCAGGTCAAGTCGATCGTCGACGAGATCGAGGAGCGGCTCAACAAGGAGCTGGGCGCCAAGCCGGTGCGCCGCGAGGGCGACCGCGAGGCCCGCTGGGTCCTCCTCGACTACGTCGACATCGTGGTCCACGTCCAGCACAGCGAGGAGCGTGTCTTCTACGCCCTGGAGCGGCTGTGGAAGGACTGCCCTGAGCTGACGCTCCCCGAGGACGCGGTGAAGACCCGCGGCAAGGCGGAGGAGCACGCACGGCTCGCGGGCGCCGAGGCCGCGGACGGTGAGCTGAGCTGAACGGCACCAAGGGCGGCAGGGGCCGCCGCATCGTCCTCTGGCGGCACGGCCAGACGTCGTGGAACCTGGAGCGCCGCTTCCAGGGCTCCACGGACATCGCGCTCACCGAGACCGGCGTCGCCCAGGCGCGCCGCTCCGCCCGGCTGCTCGCCGCGCTGAAGCCCGACGCGATCATCGCCTCGGACCTGAAGCGGGCGGCGGCCACGGCCGGCGAGCTCGCCGCGATCACCGGCCATCAGGTCAACCACTACGCAGCGCTCCGCGAGA
The DNA here is from genome assembly GCF_044455245.1 of Streptomyces sp. NPDC051310. Classification (NCBI taxonomy): domain Bacteria; kingdom Bacillati; phylum Actinomycetota; class Actinomycetes; order Kitasatosporales; family Streptomycetaceae; genus Streptomyces; species Streptomyces sp. NPDC051310. Next base: position 426,321 of record NZ_JBITEO010000001.1, on the reverse strand, counting down.
CGTACGCGGGCGCCTGGCAGGGGCTGACCCACGAGGAGATCGTCGCGCGATACGGCGAGCAGTACGCCGCCTGGAAGCGCGGCGAGCCGGTGCGGCGCGGCGGCGGCGAACTCGAGACCGAGGTCGCCGACCGGGCCGCCCCGGTGGTGCTGGAGCACGCGGACAAGCTGCCCGAGGAGGGCACCCTCGTCGTCGTCAGCCACGGCGGCACCATCCGTACGACCATCGGCCGCCTGCTGGGGCTGGAGGCGCGCCACTGGGAGAGCCTGGGCGGGCTCTCCAACTGCTGCTGGTCCGTCCTGGGCGAGGGTGCCCGCGGCTGGCGGCTGCTGGAACACAACGCCGGAACGCTCCCCGAACCAGTCCTCGGAGACGACGACTGACCCCGGATTTCACTTTCCGGCAGGTCGCAGGCTAAAGTTCTTCTTGTTCGCAGCGCGGAGCGCGAAGAACACGAGGGGCTATAGCTCAGTTGGTAGAGCGCCTGCATGGCATGCAGGAGGTCAGGAGTTCAATTCTCCTTAGCTCCACAAGCACCGGATCCCGTCCCCGCAAGGGGGCGGGATCCTGCGTTTACGCCGCCTCGCCGTCCCCGCCACGGCCGTGCCGCGGCGCCGTGACCTTCGGCACACTCCTCCGGGGCCGTCCGAGCGTGCGGCGGGGTTGGTTCGCCGACCCGCTGACCCTCATGCGAGGCCATGGCAGAATCGGACCGCCGGAGGGGGACGACGGTCCGGACGGGAGGGAGTGCGCGATGGCCGCCAGCAGTTTCGAGGAACCGGCCGCCCGGCTCGCCGCGGCGTCCCGGGCGAACACCGGTCTCAGTTGCCCCTCGTGCGGCTCCTCCCATGTGGCACAGATGCTCGGCGACAACGGCGGAGTGTCCTATGTGTGCACGTCCTGCGGCCACAGCTGGAGCTGAGATATGGGTGCACACAGGCGGAAGTGCGACTGGTGCGGCAGCGGTACGCCGATCGTCCGCGACATGGACCCGGTCAACCCCGAGTACCAGTACTGGTGCGAGGAGTGCGCGCGGGCGCTGATCATAAAAGGCGACCCCATCGAGACCTACCGGGAACTCGAAGGGGAGCCGATCTACGGGCGTCTGCTCGACGAGCACTGCACGCTCAAGCGGTTCTACTCCTTCGCCACCGCCTGACGCGGCAGCCGCACCTCTCCGCGCAGCCGCAGCGCGAAAGCCGCCAACAGGCCCAGCCCGACCAGGGTGTAGAGCCCCGAGAGCAGCATCTGCCAGCCGTTCTGGTGCAGTTCGAGCCGTACGGGGGCGGGGGCGTGCGGCACCCACCACAGCGCGAACGACGCGAACACCAGCCCCACGGCGACCGTCCACCCCGCAGGCACCCGGGTGGCCAGCAGGATGAGCACCGGCACGCACCACACCCAGTGGTGCGACCAGGAGATCGGACTCACCAGCAGGGCCGTCGTCGCACAGGCCACCACCGCCACCGGCCGGTCCCCGCGCAGCGCCGCCCGTACCGCCACGGTGATCCCGGCGACGCCCACCAGCAGCGCGGTGACCAGCCACCAGTGCCCGGGGTCCGTGGTGTGCATCAGCCGGGCCAGGACCCCGCTCAGCGACTGGTTCGCCGTCTCCTCCGTACGGCCCACCCGGCTCGTCTCGAAGATCATTTCAGTCCAGAAGCGGCGTGAGTCGTACGGGAGGATCACGGCGGACGCCACCGTCACGGCGGCGAACACCCCGGTGGCCGTCGCGGCCTGCCGCAGCCACGCGTTCCACGCCCAGCCGTGCTCACGCGCGCGTGCCAGCCCGACGATCAGCATCAGGACCACGAAGAGCCCGGGCGTCAGCTTCACGGCCGTCGCCAGACCCGTGCCCACGCCGGCCCACCGGTTGTTTCCCCGCCGGGTCAGGTCCCACAGCACCGCCACCGCGATGAGCAGGTTGATCTGCCCGTACCGCAGCGTCGTCCACACCGGCTCGCACCACACGAGGACCGCGGCCGCCCACAGCGCCGTTTCGGGCCGGTCCCGGCCGACCAGGCGCAGCGACAGGTGCACCAGGGCCAGCAGCAGGAGCAGGTTCCCCGCGGTGGCGAGGGTGCGCATCTCGGGGACGCCGAGCAGTGTCAGCGGGGTGAACAGCAGCGCGGCGAAGGGCGGGTACGTCGTCGGCAGGTTCGCCGATGTGGCACGCATCGCATACAGGTCGCCGCCCGCCAGCACGGTCTCGCCCTCCGCCCGGTAGACGGAGAGGTCGAGCATCGTGACGTTGGCGGCGCGCTGCGCCATCCAGAAGGCCACGAACGACAGCAGACAGGCCGCCGCGGCGGCGGGGAGGGGCAGGCTCCGCAGGCGGGCCCGCACGTTCAGGGTCACGGTCACGAAGGGCGACGCTACCGGCCAGAGCCCTACCGACCGTAAACGATTTGGTGAACCACCCGGGGGACCGTGTAATGTTCTCTGTGTCGCCGCGAGGGAAACCGCAAGGGAAACCACAGCGGACGGCACACCGCAAGGGGCTATAGCTCAGTTGGTAGAGCGCCTGCATGGCATGCAGGAGGTCAGGAGTTCAATTCTCCTTAGCTCCACAGGACCCAGGAAGCGGGCCATCCGGATCGGATGGCCCGCTTCTTCGTTCCGTCAACCCCGGCCGCTGCCCAGAGCCTTGCGGGCGGCGCTCGGCAGCGCGGGACGGCTCTGGCGCCCGGAGCGCTCCTCCTCGGAGCGCTCCAGCCGCAGCGCCAGCTCGGGACAGCGGCGTACCGCCAGCTGCGCCCGGGTGCTCAGGTGCACCGGCACCGACGCGTCCGCCAGCACCGGGTAGCCGTCGCGGCCCATCCGGATCAGCTCCGGCACGATGTCCGCGCACAGCCCGTGGCCCTTGCACAGGGTCCAGTCCACGGCCAGCTTCTCGCCGCTCGGGATGGACTCCACGACCTCCTGGTAGCCCGGCTCGGGCAGCGGCAGCACCCCGACCGTCGGACGGCCGCAGCCGCCGTGCAGGACGTGCGCGGCGAGATCGTCGGTGAACGCGGAGAGCGTCGAGCTGAAGAAGCGCGCCGAGCCGTCCGGGTGCTTGCACACGCCCCGGCCCTTCACCGCCTGGGTCACCTCGCGCAGCGCCTCCAGCGCGGCGGGGCCGCCCCCGTTCAGCACGTCCGACAGGCCGCCCGCCGCGGCCGGCAGGCCCAGGCGGCAGGGGCCGCACTGGCCGGCCGTCTCGGCCGCCAGCCAGTTCGCCACCCGCTGGGCCTCGCCGAGGGGACACGTGTCCGGGCCGATCGGCAGGATCGCGCCCGCGCCCAGCGCGCCGCCGACGGCCGCCATGGACTGCCGCGAGATCACACAGTTGTCGACGGCCATCGCGTCGATCCAGTTGCCGTGGTACCCGCCGGTCAGCACGCCCTGGGGGACCGGCGGCGCACCGGCCAGCTGCAGTACGTACCGCATGGGCACGCCCGTGGGCACCTCCACCACCATGGGGCGCGCGACCTGCCCGGAGATCGTCAGCATCACGGTGCCCGGCTCGCCGTCCAGGCCCTGCTGGCCGTACCGGCGGGCGCCGATCCGGCCGGCGACGGCCAGCTGCGCGAACGTCTCCGCGTTCGACAGCAGCGTCGGCGCACCGCCCACACCGGACTCGGCGGCCCGTTCGCGCCGGCCCGGCGGGATGGCGGGCCCGCCGCCCGCCGCCCGGATCACGGACGACGCCTCGCCGGAGACCATCCGCTCCGGAGTGCGCACCACCCGCGCGCGCAGTTGCTGTCCGCGCCGGTCGGACAGGCCCCGCTCGGCGAGCGCGGCGCGGATGGAGATTTCCGTGGAGTTGCGGGTGACGGCGACGATCAGGGTGCGGGCGCCGAGCGCCTCCGCGGCCAGCAGAGCCCCGTCCAGGATGAGGTGCGGGGCGCGGTTGAGCAGGACCGTGTCCTTGCGGCAGGCCGGTTCGCCCTCGCTGCCGTTGACCACCACCACCGGCCGCACCCCGCGCCGGATCGCCGCCTTCGCCACCGCGCGCAGCTTCTTGCCGAAGGGGAAGCCCGCGCCGCCCCGGCCGCGCAGGGAGATCTCCTCGGCCAGCTGGGCCAGCCGCTCACCGGGTATCGGTTCGAGCGGACCGTGCACCTTGAGGTGCATCTGGAGGTCCAGCCGCTCGACCAGGTCGAAGCCCTGGGTCAGGTGGGGCAGGCCGACGACGCGGACTTCGGGGACGTCGGGGAGCGGGGCGTTCACGGGCGGTCTCCTGCTGGTGCGGTCCACGGTTCACCGGCCGGCGGGTACTGGAAGGGGCCGGCTGTGGGATCGGTCTGGCTGGTGTACGAGGGAGGCGTGGGGGACTGGGCGGGCGGCGGAGGGGAGGGGGTGGGCCAGTATCCCGGCCGGGTCGCGGGTCCGTCGTCGGTGACGACGGGCAGCTCCTCGGTCATGGGGATGCGCTCGGCGAGCGGTATGTCCTGGGTGGGGACGCTCGCGTTGCCGCGGGACACCGCGCGGTACCCGGCGGACAGCCCGGCGCCCGCCGCGGAGCGGGGCGCGGCGGGCGGGTCGTACGGAGGAGGGGTGTCGAGGCGGCTCGGGGGCTGCTCGCGCGGCCGCCCGAACGGCTGCTCCCCGGGGCCCGTACCCCCGAACAGCGGGTCGGGGGTGCCCGGGCTGCCGAAGAGCGGTTCGGACGGTCCTGAGCTGCCGAAGAGCGGTTCGGACGGTCCCGGACTGCCGAAGAGCGGATCGGGGGAGGACGGACCGCCGAGGAGCGGATCCGGGGAGGCCGGGCCCCCGAACGGGGACTCGCCGGAGACCGGGCCACCGAAGGAGGGCTCGGCGGAGGCCGTCAGGCCCAGTGACCGTTCCGGATCACCACCGCCGAAACCCCGCCCGGATGGGGCGGGGTCGCCGAAGAGCGGTGCCATGGGATCGGGGCGGCCGAAGAGGGGCTCCGTCTGATCGGGGCGGCCGAAGAGGGGTTCCGTGGGATCGGGGGCACCGAACGAGCGCTGAGCGGAGGAGGGGCCGGCGAGGAGCGAGTCGGTGGGGACGGGCCGCATGACGGGCTCGACCGGTTCCCTCTCGATCCGCTGCTCGTACGGCGGAGGCGCCGGGACGTCCGTGGCCCCGGGCAGCGGTGACACCGACAGGTCGCGCCGGGACCGGTCGCGCTCCGCCTGCGTGGTGCCGGGCCCCAGCAGCGCCAGCAGCCGTCCCGCCAGGCGGTCCTGGACCGGGCGCGGGAGCATCCGTACGGAGACGGCGGCGGCGACACCGGTGAGCGCGAGGCTGTACATGACCACGACCCAGGTGGCCGCCGGGCGGCCCGCGTACAGGCCGTGGACGAGCGCCGCGCACCAGGCCGGGTAGGCCAGCATGTGCAGCGGCCGCCAGCGGGCCGCGATGCTGCCGCGCCCGGCGAGGGCGCTGCGCGCCGCGCCCGTGGACGCGGCGATCACCATCAGCAGGCCCGCGAGGGATCCGAAGCCGATGAGCCCCGACGAGCCGGTGACGCCGAGTCCGAAGGGGACGAGGGCCCCGATGAGTTCCGTGTGGTCGAGGGAGACCTTGACGGTGGCGTGCAGGAGCAGGAAGCCCAGGGAGGCCACCGCCGTGGTCCGGTGGATGGCCTGGGCGAGCAGCCGGTGGCGGACGGACAGGAGCAGCCGGTCGGTGGCGATCAGACCCCAGGCGACGGAGGCGGTCAGGGACACCAGGGACAGGACGCCCGTGGTGAAGTCCAGGGCGGCGCGGAAACTGTCGCTGCCGCCGACCGCGAGCAGGGGTATGAGCACCACAGCTGCCACGGACAACCCGCCCTGCACCGGCCGGCTCATGCCGCCCTTCGGAGCGGGCGATGAGCGGTTCTTGCGATGAGGGTTCATGGGGGGCGACTCCAGTGGTGCGGAAAAGAGGTCCCGTGGCCGCATGCTAAGTCGACGCATACCAACCAGTACGAGATTTGAGCCTTTATGGCTCGGAACCTCGGCAACTGACTCTGGGGTTGCCCTGGATAAGGGCGATACGCGGGGTAACCGCGGAGGCTCCGGTGGCCGGGGCGGGGCCCGCGGGGCCGGAGTGGACCGGGCGTCGCCACTGCCCGGTCGGCGGAACCTCGATGCGGCTCGTCCGGGCCCTGCGGTACCCTGGCGCCATGCGTGCCGTACGCCTTCTGCTTAGCGAGCCGCGCTGATCAGTTCCGACGGATGAAAGATCCGGTCGGATTCGGCGCGGCGTCCCCTCCTGTGCGAGGGGATTTTTCATTTCGTGGCAGAGACGATCGATGGAGCCTTAAGGATCATGAGCGAGACGATTTCTGCTGCCGAGGCAGCAGCCCCGCATCGTTACACGGCGGCCATGGCCGCCGACATCGAGGCACGCTGGCAGGACTTCTGGGACGCGGAGGGCACCTACGAGGCGCCCAACCCGAAGGGGGACCTGGCCGGTGATCCGGCCGTCGTCGCCCGCCCCAAGAAGTTCATCATGGACATGTTCCCGTATCCGTCGGGTGCGGGCCTGCATGTCGGCCACCCCCTGGGCTACATCGCCACCGACGTCTTCGCCCGCCACCAGCGCATGACCGGGCACAACGTGCTGCACACGCTGGGCTTCGACGCGTTCGGCCTGCCGGCCGAGCAGTACGCCGTGCAGACCGGCACGCACCCGCGCGTGTCGACCGAGGCGAACATCGAGAACATGAAGGTCCAGCTGCGCCGGCTGGGCCTGGGCCACGACAAGCGCCGGTCGTTCGCCACGATCGACCCGGACTACTACAAGTGGACCCAGTGGATCTTCCTGCAGATCTTCAACTCCTGGTACGACCAGGACGCCAGGAAGGCCCGCCCGATCGCCGACCTGGTGGCCCAGTTCGAGAGCGGCGAGCGCCCGGTGCCCGGCACCACGCGCGCGTGGAGCGAACTGAGCGCCACCGAGCGCGCCGACGTCCTGGGCGGGTACCGGCTGGCGTACGCCTCGGACGCGCCGGTCAACTGGTGCCCCGGGCTGGGCACCGTACTGGCCAATGAGGAGGTCACGGCCGACGGGCGCTCCGAGCGCGGCAACTACCCCGTCTTCAAGGCCAAGCTGCGCCAGTGGAACATGCGCATCACCGCCTACGCCGACCGGCTGCTGGACGACCTGGACGCGCTGGACTGGCCCGAGGCCATCAAGCTGCAGCAGCGCAACTGGATCGGCCGCTCCGAAGGCGCCCGCGTGGACTTCGCGGTCGGCGAGGAAGCCATCACCGTCTTCACCACCCGCCAGGACACCCTGTTCGGCGCCACCTACATGGTGCTGGCGCCCGAGCACGACCTGGTCGGCAAGATCGTCCCGGAGGCGTGGCCCGAGGGCACCCAAGCGCTGTGGACCGGCGGGCACGCCACCCCGGCCCTGGCTGTCGACGCCTACCGCAAGCAGGCCGCCGCCAAGTCCGACGTCGAGCGGCAGGCCGAGGCCAAGGAGAAGACCGGCGTCTTCACCGGCGCGTACGCCACCAACCCGGTCAGCGGCGAGCGGATCCCCGTTTTCATCGCCGACTACGTCCTGATGGGCTACGGCACCGGCGCGATCATGGCCGTCCCGGCGCACGACAGCCGTGACTTCGCCTTCGCGCGCGCCTTCGACCTGCCGATGCGCTGTGTCGTCCAGCCTTCCGACGGGCGCGGCACCGACCCGTCGGCCTGGGACGACGCCTTCGACTCGTACGAGGCCGCGCTCGTCAACTCGTCCAACGACGACATCTCGCTGGACGGCCTGGGCGTCGTCGAGGCGAAGGCCAGGATCACCGAGTGGCTGCAGGCCCGCGGCATCGGCGAGGGCACCGTCAACTTCCGGCTGCGCGACTGGCTGTTCAGCCGCCAGCGCTACTGGGGCGAGCCCTTCCCGATCGTCTACGACGAGGACGGCGTCGCGCACGCGCTGCCCGAGTCGATGCTGCCGCTGGAGCTGCCCGAGGTCGAGGATTACTCGCCGCGCACCTTCGACCCGGAGGACGCCGACACGCAGCCCGAGACGCCGCTGTCGCGCAACGAGGACTGGGTCAACGTCACCCTGGACCTGGGCGACGGGCCGAAGAAGTACCGACGCGAGACCAACACCATGCCCAACTGGGCCGGTTCCTGCTGGTACGAGCTGCGCTACCTGGACCCCCGCAACAGCGAGCGGCTGGTCGACCCCGAGACCGAGCAGTACTGGATGGGCCCGCGCGAGGGGCAGCCGCACGGCGGCGTCGACCTGTACGTGGGCGGCGCCGAGCACGCCGTCCTGCACCTGCTGTACGCCCGCTTCTGGTCCAAGGTGCTGTACGACCTGGGCCACGTCTCCTCCGCGGAGCCCTTCCACAAGCTGTACAACCAGGGCATGATCCAGGCCTTCGTCTACCGCGACGCGCGCGGCATCGCCGTGCCGGCCGCCGAGGTCGAGGAGCGGGACGGCGCTTTCTGGTACCAGGACGAGAAGGTCAGCCGCGTCCTGGGCAAGATGGGCAAGTCCCTGAAGAACGCTGTCACTCCGGACGAGATCTGCGCCGAGTACGGTGCCGACACGCTGCGCCTGTACGAGATGGCCATGGGCCCGCTGGACGTCTCGCGCCCGTGGGACACGCGCGCGGTGGTGGGGCAGTACCGGCTGCTGCAGCGGCTGTGGCGCAACATCGTGGACGAGGCGACCGGTGAGGTCACCGTCGTGGACGCCGAGCCCGACGAGGACACGCTGCGCGCCCTGCACAAGGCCATCGACGGCGTGTCCCAGGACATGGCCGCGATGCGGTTCAACACGGCGATCGCCAAGGTCACCGAGCTGAACAACCACCTGACCAAGTCGGCCGGCCCGGTGTCGCGGTCCGTCGCCGAGCGGCTGGTGCTGCTGGTCGCCCCGCTGGCGCCGCACATCGCCGAGGAGCTGTGGCACCGGCTCGGCCACACCGACTCCGTGGTGCACCAGGACTTCCCGGTCGCCGACCCGGCGTACGTCGTCGACGAGACCGTGACCTGCGTCGTCCAGATCAAGGGCAAGGTCAAGGCACGCCTGGAGGTCGCGCCCTCGATCTCCGACGCCGAGCTGGAGGCGCTGGCCCTGGCCGACCCGGCCGTGGTCGCGGCCCTGGGCGGTGCGGGGATCCGCAAGGTGATCGCACGGGCACCGAAGCTGGTGAACATCGTCCCGGCGTAGCCCGCCCCGGCGGCGTCGCCCCGGCGCCCCCTGGGGGATGTCCCTTACGGGCAGGGTGGGGGTTCCGATGGAACCCTCCACCTGCCCGTTCCGTTTACCGTGGAGGAACGACGGGCGAACGCGTCCGGCGCCGATACCGAGGGGACTTCATGGAAGCCGCGATCCTGATCCTGGCGCTGCTCTTCGTCGCCTTCGTCGCCCTGGGCGTGTACGCGACGGTCAAGGCGGTCAAGGCCACCAAGCGCGGGGTCGACCGCACCATCACCCAGGCGCGGCGCACCGTCGAGGACACGACGCTGCGGGCCAAGAGCTACGGACAGGGCGGCGTCGGCGGCGAACTGGCACAACTGCGGCTGTCGCTGCGCACGTCGATGCGGGCCACGCAGGACGCGCTGGAGGCGGGCGCGGCTGAGGACGCCTCGCTCAGGGAGTCGCTGGAGCTGTTCCGGCGGCTGAGCGCGCACGGGCACGAGCTCGACGAGGACCTCAAGCGGATGGAGCGGGACCCGGACCGGGCCAGGGTCGCCGCTCAGCTCGGCGACCTGCGGGAGCGCACCGAGCGCATCACGCACGCGGCGGACTCGCTGCGGTGGGCGGCGCGCGACCGCGCCCGGAAGTTCGCGGACGACGACCTGGCGACCCTGAGCGCCCAGATCGACATCGAAGCGGGCGCACTGCGCCCCTGGCCCGAGGAGTCCGGCGGCCGGGACGACTTCGCGTGGCCGGAGCCGGCAGCCGGAGAGTCCTCGGAGCGGAGCCGCCCGGGCAGCTCCGACGGCGCGGGCGTCCGGGAGCCGGACACGGCCTCCGGCGCGCGGCACGGCGCCGACGAGGCCCCGGCCGAGCGCCCGGCGATCACGGCCCGCGACCCGCGCCTGCCGCACTCCTACCCGTGGCAGAAGACGACGCGTCCCGAGACCACCGACTGACCCGAACCGATCACGCGGGCGGGGGCGGGCTGCCGTGGCACGCCCCCTGCGGGTAACCTCCCGGTCATGTCCCGCCATGTCGCGATCGTCACCGATTCAACGGCCTACCTGCCGCCGCAGACGATGGAACGGCACGGCATCACCGCGGTGCCGCTGACCGTCGTCCTCGGTGACCGGGCCCTTGAGGAGGGCACGGAGATCTCGGCCCGCTCGCTCGCCCTCGCCCTGCAGAAGCGGCGCTCCGTGACGACGTCCCGGCCGAGCCCGGAGACGTTCGCGGCAGCGTACCGGGCGGCCGCGGAACGCGGCGCCGACGGCATCGTCTCGCTGCACCTGTCGGCGGAGTTCTCGGGGACGTACGACGCGGCGGTGCTGGCCGCGAAGGAGGCGCCGGTACCGGTGCGGGTGGTCGACACCGGCATGGTCGCCATGGCGCTCGGGTTCTGCGCCCTCGCGGCCGCCGGGACGGCGGAGGCGGGCGGCACGCTGGACGACGCGGTCGCCGCGGCCGAGAAGCGCGCCGCGGGCACCTCCGCCTACTTCTACGTCGACACCCTCGACTACCTGCGCCGGGGCGGCCGCATCGGCGCCGCCCAGGCGCTGCTCGGCTCGGCGCTCGCCGTCAAGCCGCTGCTGGAGCTCCAGGGCGGCCGGATCGAGCTGCGCGAGAAGGTGCGCACGGCGTCGAAGGCGATCGCCCGTCTGGAGGAGATCGCCGCCGAGCGCGCGGGCGCCGGACCGGTGGACATCGCCGTGCACCACCTGGCCGCACCCGAGCGGGCCGCCGCACTGGCGGACCGGCTGCGCGTACGCGTCCCGGGCCTCGCCGACCTCCACGTCAGCGAAGTGGGCGCGGTGATCGGTGCGCACACCGGGCCGGGGCTGCTGGGGCTCGTGGTCTCCGCCCGGTGACGGTGCGTGAGGGACGCGATCACTCGTCCGAGTGACCCGTTTTTCCACAACTCCCGTGTTATCCACTGATTCAGTCGGGGTCGCCCGGGTTCGGTCAGCTGTGCGTACCGTAGGGCGGCATGGCGAACCGAACACACTCCGTGACCACATCGGCATCGAGGACGAGCGGACCCGGGCGCGCCGCGGGTTCCGACGGGAGGATCCGCGACCGCTTCTCCGCCCGAGGCCGCGTCCGGCGACGGGCGGGCGGCGTCCGTACGGCCGGGAACGCGGCGGGCGTGGCGGGGCCCGCCGCACAGAGCCCGGGTCCGGGTCCGAGTCCGGATCCAGGCCCGGGTGGGGCGCCGGGTCCGGTCCCGGACCCCGGTGACACCGTGCGGCAGCGGGCCGAGGCGCTCTTCGCGGGACCGGGGCCGCATGCGACCCATCCGCCGCCGGCACCGGAAGGGGCGCCTGCTGCAGCGCCGGGGCCCGGGAGTGCGCGGGTGGCGGTGCCGGGGCCTGTGGCCGGGCGTGCGGCGGCGCCGGGGCCTGCGTCTGCGTCTGCGGCGGGGCCTGCGTTTGAGCCGGCACCCGGGAGCGCGCCGGCTGCGGTGCCGGGGCCTGTGGCCGGGCGTGCGGCGGCGCCTGCGTCTGCGTCTGCGTCTGCGGCGGGGCCTGTGGCCGCGTCTGTGAGTGCGCCGGTGTCGGTGGCCGCCTCGGTTCCTGCTGCTGGGGGCGGGCTCGACGCGGGGGATGCCCCGCGGGAGGTGTCCGCGCCGCGGGAGCGGTGGTGGCCGGCCGTCCGCGAGCGGTTGCCGCTCTGGCTGCAGCTGCGGTGCGGCGTGGAGCCCAGGGCGCTGGCCGCGCTCGCGGTGGTCCTCGTCGTGGCGGCGGTGCTGGCCGGGCGGCACTTCTGGCTGGGGCGGCCGGAGTCCGTGCGGGCGCCCGAGGTGGTCGGGGCGGCGGAACCGGCTGTCACCGTCTCGGCCGCCGCCGTCCCGGCCGGCGCGGACGGGCCCCGCGCGGCACCCGTGCCCGCGGCCGTGGTCGTCGACGTGAGCGGAAAGGTGCGGCGGCCGGGGGTGTTGCGGCTGCCCGCCGGATCGCGGGTGGCGGACGCCCTGCGCGCGGCGGGCGGTGTCCGGCCGGGAACGGACGTCACCGGGCTGAACCGGGCGCGGGTGCTGATGGACGGGGAGCAGGTGGTCGTGGGCGTCACACCGGCTCCGGCGGGCCCGGGACCCGGCTCCGCCGGCCGGCCTGGCACCGCCGGTCAGCACGGCCCGGCGCCCGGTGCGCCGCTCGCCCTCAACACCGCCACCGCCGGACAACTGGACGCGCTGCCCGGCGTGGGGCCCGTGCTGGCCCAGCACATCATCGACTACCGCACGCGGCACGGAGGGTTCCGGTCGGTCGACGAACTGCGTGAGGTCAACGGGATCGGCGACCGGCGGTTCGCCGACCTCCAGCCCCTCGTACGGCCATGACGGGCGCGAGGAACCCCGCACGTGCCGCGGTTCACGCCGCGTCAGGTCACCGGCTGGGCGCCGCCGACCCGCGGCAGGAGGGCCCCACGGATCTGCGGCTGGTACCGCCGGCCCTGGCCGCGTGGTGCGCGGCGGCCGTCGCGATCGGCGCACCGGGACACCGGACCGCCATGGCGGTGTCGCTCGGCATCGCGGGGGCGACGGCGCTGCTCGCCCCTCTGGCGGCCGGCCGCCTGAGCCCCCGACACCCGTCGCCCTACGGGCGGTGGCGGGGGATCGCCACGGCCTGCGCCATGGTGCTGCTCTGCGGCGCCGCGGGAGCCGCGTCGGCCGGGTTCCACGGTGCCGACCTGCGGCGCGGACCGCTGCCCGGACTGGCACAGCAGTACGCGCGGGTCACCCTGGACGTGACGGTCACCTCCGACCCGCGCCCCGTACGCGGGCGGGGCCCCGCGGGAGTGGGGTCCGTCGTCCTGGACGGGGAGGCCACGCGCCTCGCCGGAACCGGCGGGACCGTCACCAGGATCCGCACGCCCGTCCTGCTGATCGCCCCCACCGGCCGCGGGTGGCAGCGGCTGCTGCCGTCCACCACCGTGCGCACCACCGGGCGGCTGGCCCCGCCGCAGCGCACCGGGGACCGCTTCGCGGCCGTCGTACGCGTGGGCGGCGCACCGCCGTTCGTCACCGCGGGGCCGAACGCGCTCCAGCGGACCGCCGGGAGGCTGCGGGCGGGGCTGCGCACCGCGACGGACGGGCTGGCACCGGACGCCCGGGCCCTGCTGCCCGGACTGGTCGTGGGGGACACCTCACGGGTGCCGCCCGACCTCCACGACGCCTTCCGGGCGACCGATCTGACACATCTGCTGGCGGTGTCCGGCAGCAACCTCACCGTCGTGTTGCTGCTGCTCATCGGGCCGCCCGGCGCCGCGCTGCGGGCGGAACGCGGCGGTCTGGCGCCCCGCCTCGGGATCGGCCTGCGGGGCACGGCGCTGGCCGGCGGGGCGCTCACGCTCGCCTTCGTCGTGGTCTGCCGGCCGGACCCCAGCGTGCTGCGCGCCGCTGCCTGCGGGGCCATCGCCCTGCTCGCCATCGGGACGGGGCGGCGCAGGTCGCTGATCCCCGCGCTGGCCGCCGCGGTGCTGCTCCTGGTGCTGTACGACCCGTGGCTGGCCCGCAGTTACGGCTTCCTGCTCTCCGTGCTGGCCACCGGAGCCCTGCTCACCCTCGCTCCCCGCTGGAGCACCGCGCTGCGGCGGCGCCGGGTGCCCCCGCGGATCGCGGAGGCGGTGGCCGCGGCGGCTGCCGCCCAAGCGGTGTGCGCACCGGTGGTGGCCGTGTTCGCGGCCCGGGTCAGCCTGGTGGCGGTCCCGTGCAACCTGTTCGCCGAACTGGCGGTGGCCCCCGCCACCGTGCTCGGCTTCGCCGCACTCGCCACGGCGCCCGTGGCGATGCCCGTCGCGCGGCTGCTCGCTGAGGCCGCGGGATGGCCGGCCGGGTGGATCGCCTCCGTCGCCCGGGCCGGTGCCGCGCTGCCCGGCGCGCAGACCGACTGGCCGGGCGGCTGGCGGGGCGGGCTGCTGCTCGCCGCCGTCACCTGCGCCGGCGTCCTGCTGGGCCGGTGGCTGCCGTACCGCCCCTGGGTGGCCGCCGGGTGCGCCACGCTGCTGCTGGTCGCGGTGGTGCGGCCGCCGCCGCTGAGCAGGTTCGTCACCGGATGGCCGCCTCCGGGCTGGGTGTACGCGATGTGCGACGTGGGCCAGGGCGACGCCACGGTGCTCTCGGCGGGCGGCGGCGCGGCCGTGGTGGTCGACGCCGGTCCCGACCCGGGCCCCGTCGACCGGTGCCTGAGCGATCTGGGCATCAGCCGGGTGCCGCTCGTAGTGCTCACGCACTTCCACGCCGACCACGTCGCCGGGCTGCCGGGGGTGCTGCGCGGCCGTGAGGTCGCCGCCATCCAGACCACCGACCTCCAGCAGCCCGCGGGACAGGCCGCGTTCGTCCACCGGACGGCCCGCGCGGCGGGCGTGCCCGTCATCCGGCCGGCCCCGGGGGAGCGGCGCCGGGCCGGGCCGCTGGAGTGGCGCGTGCTCTGGCCGGGTGCCCTGCCGGGGCCCGGCCCCGAGGAGGCGAACGACGCCAGCGTCACGCTGCTCGTCCGTACCGCCTCGGGGACGACCCTGCTGCTCCTGGGCGATCTCGAACCGCCCGCCCAGCGGGGTCTGCTGCGGGCCCACCCGGATCTGCCGCCGGTGGACGTGCTGAAGGTCGCCCACCACGGCTCGGCCCACCAGGACCCGCGCCTGCTGAGCCGTGTCAGGCCGCGGCTGGCCCTGGTGTCGGCCGGCCGGGACAACGACTACGGCCACCCCTCGCCGCGTACGGTCGGCGCCCTGCGCGACGGGGGAGCGGTGGTGCTGCGCACGGACCGGGACGGCCCGATCGCGGTCGCCGGTACCGGCCCCGGCCTGCGGGCCACGGCCCGGGACGGAGCGGCGGACCCGGGGTCGGCCGGCGGACGGGAGGACTGAACAATGGTGAGGTGAGCGATGTGAGACATGTGCTGGTGCTGCCCGACCGGGACGCGGCGGAGGAGGTGGCCGAGGCGCTCGCCGACCGGTTCGGCACGGACGAGGAGCCGCAGCTGGTGCGCGACGCGCTGGCCGGTGAGGACGACGCCGAGGACGCGCAGTGGCTCGTGGTGGTCGAGGATCCCGAGGGCCGGCTCGCAGCGGCCGAGCTGGACGCGTTCGCGGCCGAGTGGGACGGCTGGCGGGAGGAGCCGTAGGGACGGCCGGCAGGAGGAGCCGTGGGGACGGCCGGACGAGCGGAGCTGTCGGTGGCGCGTGCGATGCTGGTGCGCGATGGCCACCAGAAAGAACGCGACCGACGACCCGCTCGCCCCCGTCACCCTCGCCGTGGGCCAGGAGGATCTCCTCCTGGACCGTGCGGTGCAGCAGGTGGTGGCGGCGGCCCGAGCCGCCGACGCCGACACGGACGTCCGTGACCTGACCGCCGAGCAGCTGCAGCCGGGCATGCTCGCCGAGCTGACGAGCCCGTCGCTCTTCGACGAGCGCAAGGTGCTGGTGGTGCGCAACGCGCACGACCTCTCCGCCGAGACGGTCAAGGACATCAAGGCGTACGTCGGCGCGCCCGCCGAGGAGATCACCCTCGTCCTCGTCCACGCCGGCGGCGCCAAGGGCAAGGGACTGCTGGACGCGGCGCGCAAGGCCGGGGCGCGGGAGGTCGCGTGCCCGAAGACCACCAAGCCGGCGGAGCGCCTGACGTTCGTACGCGGCGAGTTCCGCGCGCTCGGCAGGTCGGCGACGCCCGAGGCGTGCCAGGCGCTCGTCGACGCGATCGGCAGCGATCTGCGGGAGCTCGCGTCCGCGGTGTCGCAGCTCACCGCCGACGTCGAGGGCACGATCGACGAGGCGGTCGTCGGCCGGTACTACACGGGCCGTGCGGAGGCGTCCAGTTTCAACGTCGCCGACCGGGCGGTGGAGGGCCGGGCGGCCGAGGCCCTCGAAGCGTTGCGCTGGTCGCTCGCCACGGGCGTCGCCCCCGTCATGATCACCAGCGCGCTGGCGCAGGGGGTGCGGGCGATCGGCAAGCTGTCGTCCGCGCGGGGCGGGCGGCCCGCCGATCTCGCGCGCGAGCTCGGCATGCCGCCGTGGAAGATCGACCGCGTGCGCCAGCAGATGCGCGGCTGGACGCCGGACGGCGTCGCCGTCGCGCTGCGTGCCGTCGCGGAGGCGGACGCGGGAGTCAAGGGCGGGGGCGACGACCCGGAGTACGCCCTGGAGAAGGCGGTCGTCACCATCGCCCGCGCGGCCCGCTCCCGCCGCTGACACCTCGCGCGGCCGCTCCCGCGCTGGTTCCCCGTGTCGGCCCTCTTCTGCTGAACACGCCGCGCGGCCCGCTCCCGTGTTTGCTGCCCACGGCCGGGGCGCCATGCCCGGTGGCGGTGCCTCGCCACGCGCCGTAGCCCGCCATGGCCGGTGGCGGTGCCCCGTCGTGCCCCGTAGCCCCCATGCCCGCACCCCGCCACGCCCGGTCGCCGCGTGCCGCGCCAAGCCCCCGCCGCCCCCGGTGCGCCCAGGTGGCCGCCGGCATACCGGGAGGACCAGGGCAGCCGTCCGCCCGCATGCCGAAGGCCCCGGCGGCCGTTCTGGGGAAGAACGGGGCCGGGGCCTTCGGGTGGTACAGGGTGAGCTCGTACCCGCGTGGCGAACGCAGGCCGCGTACAAGCTCGGGGGTGCCGGTCAGGAGCGGATGAGAGGGCCCGCTGGGTCCCTTCCGGCGGTCAGATCAGAAGGAGGAGCTCAGCCCTGGAGGGTGGCAACCTTGGCAGCCAGCGCCGACTTCTTGTTGGCGGCGGCGTTCTTGTGGATGACACCCTTCGAGACGGCCTTGTCGAGCTTGCGGGAGGCCTCGCGAGCGGCCACGGTGGCCTTCTCGACGTCACCCGCGGCGGCAGCCTCACGGGCCTTGCGGATCGCGGTCTTGAGCGACGACTTGACGGCCTTGTTGCGCAGGCGCGCCTTCTCGTTCGTCTTGTTCCGCTTGATCTGGGACTTGATGTTCGCCACGAAAGAGCCTTTTCAGGTTCGTAAGGATTTCTGAGAGGTGTGCCCCGAGGCTGAGAGGGCTACGAGACACAGCTGCCCAGGCTACCAGTCGCCGTCCGAGCGGCCCAAACCGAGCGCCCGTCCCCGTCCGTGGGACCATGGAACCTACGTATCGATCCGACGTCGACCCGAGCAGAGACGCCAGCGTCTCGAGAATCAGGACCCTGCGTGCCCGCGACCCCTACCCACGTGCCCGAGCCGAGCCGTACCGACCCGGCGCTGATCCGCAACTTCTGCATCATCGCGCACATCGACCACGGCAAGTCGACCCTCGCCGACCGGATGCTCCAGCTGACCGGTGTGGTCGAGCAGCGGCAGATGCGCGCTCAGTACCTCGACCGCATGGACATCGAGCGCGAGCGCGGCATCACGATCAAGTCCCAGGCCGTCCGTCTGCCGTGGGCGCCCACCACGGGCGACGGCCAGGGCCGGACGCACATCCTCAACATGATCGACACCCCCGGGCACGTCGACTTCACGTACGAGGTGTCCCGTTCGCTCGCGGCCTGCGAGGGCACCGTCCTGCTCGTCGACGCCGCCCAGGGCATCGAGGCGCAGACCCTCGCCAACCTCTACCTGGCGATGGAGAACGACCTCACCATCGTCCCGGTGCTCAACAAGATCGACCTTCCGGCCGCCCAGCCGGAGAAGTTCGCCGAGGAGCTGGCGAACCTGGTCGGCTGCGACCCCGACGACGTGCTGCGCGTCTCGGCCAAGACCGGCATGGGCGTCGAGGCGCTGCTCGACCGCGTCGTCCAGGACGTGCCGGCCCCGGTCGGCGTCGCCGACGCGCCCGCCCGCGCGATGATCTTCGACTCCGTCTACGACTCGTACCGCGGTGTCGTCACCTACGTACGTGTCATCGACGGCCAGCTCAACAAGCGCGAGCGCATCCGCATGATGTCCACCGGCGCGACCCACGAGCTGCTGGAGATCGGGACGAACTCCCCGGAGATGCTCCCGGCGGACGGCCTCGGAGTGGGTGAGGTCGGGTACCTGATCACGGGTGTGAAGGACGTCCGGCAGTCCAAGGTCGGTGACACCATCACCACCCTGCACAAGGGCGCCACCGAGGCCCTCGGCGGGTACAAGGACCCCAAGCCGATGGTGTTCTCCGGGCTGTACCCGCTGGACGGCTCCGACTACCCCGAGCTGCGCGACGCCCTGGACAAGCTCCAGCTCAACGACGCCGCGCTCGTCTACGAGCCGGAGACCTCCGCCGCCCTCGGCTTCGGCTTCCGCGTCGGCTTCCTCGGCCTGCTCCACCTGGACGTCATCCGCGAGCGGCTGGAGCGCGAGTTCGGGCTGGACCTGATCGCCACCGCCCCCAACGTGGTCTACCGCGTGCTCATGGAGGACGGCACCGAGCACACCGTCACCAACCCGAGCGAGTTCCCCGAGGGCAAGATCAGCGAGGTGTACGAGCCGGTCGTACGCGCCACGATCCTCGCCCCCAGCGAGTTCATCGGCTCCATCATGGAGCTGTGCCAGACCCGCCGCGGCACGCTGCTCGGCATGGACTACCTCTCCGAGGACCGGGTCGAGATCCGCTACACCCTCCCGCTCGCCGAGATCGTCTTCGACTTCTTCGACCAGCTGAAGTCCAAGACCCGCGGTTACGCCTCCCTCGACTACGAGCCCACCGGCGAGCAGGCGTCCAGCCTGGTCAAGGTCGACATCCTGCTGCACGGCGACAAGGTCGACGCCTTCTCCGCCATCACGCACAAGGACGCGGCGTACGCGTACGGCGTGCGGCTCGTCGCCAAGCTGCGCGAGCTCATCCCGCGCCAGGCGTTCGAGGTGCCGATCCAGGCGGCCATCGGCTCGCGCGTCATCGCCCGCGAGACCATCCGCGCCATCCGCAAGGACGTCCTCGCCAAGTGCTACGGCGGTGACATCTCCCGTAAGCGGAAGCTGCTGGAGAAGCAGAAGGAAGGCAAGAAGCGGATGAAGATGGTCGGCTCCGTCGAGGTCCCGCAGGAGGCCTTCATCGCGGTGCTGTCCAGCGACGACTCCGCGGGCGGCAAGAGCAAGAAGTAGCCGTCGCCTCCGGAGCCGCCCCCGGCACGCCGGCTCCCGGCCGGCAGTGGCCCCCGGCGGCACCGGCCACGGCACGCCGGCCCCCGGCCGGCAGCGCCTCCGGAGCCGCCGCCGGCGGCCCGCACCGGCCACAGCACGCAGGCGCCGGGCCCGCACCGGCGCCGGGACCGCAGCGGCCCGCACCGCCACCGCGGCGCACCGCCGAAGCGCCCGTTCGTTCACGGACGGGCGCTTTTGCGCGTCCGTGCGGCTCCGTAGGGCCTCCGGGCGGGCCCCACAACCCGCACAGACAGCGCACAGTCGTTATGAAGCGGGTATGAACCGCCGGGCCGTAGCCCCTTACGTGGCGGACGGTGGCGCTCTAACCTGATCCCGCCCGAGGGTTACTCGCCAGTTAAACAATCATCCCGTCGTGCAGCCCTGCCGCAAGCCGCCCGGAGGACGCCGTGAGCGACACCCAGACCCTGATCGAGAACCGACCGCCCTCCGTGGCGTCCCTCTTCCTTGAGCGGGTAGCGAAAACCCCGGACGCGGAGGCCTACCGGTACCCGGTGCCCGCTGCGTCCGGCCAGGGTCCCGACGAGTGGAAGTCGCTCAGCTGGCAGCAGGCCGCCGACCGCGTCTACGCCATCGCCGCCGGCCTGATCGACCTCGGCGTGCAGCCGGAGGAGCGTGTCGCGCTCGCCTCCGCCACCCGGGTCGAGTGGATCCTCAGTGACCTCGGCGTGATGTGCGCCGGCGCCGCGACCACGACCGTCTACCCGCAGACGAACGCCGACGAGTCCGCGTACATCCTCGCCGACTCCGCCAGCCGCGTCCTGATCGCCGAGGACGCCGGCCAGCTGGCCAAGGCGCGCGAGAAGCGCACCGACCTGCCGCACCTCGCCCACGTCGTCGTCATCGACCCGAGCGGGGTGGAGGCGGACGGGGCGGACCCCGACGGCTGGGTGCTCTCCCTCGCCGACCTGGAGGAGCGCGGCCGGAACTACCTGGACAAGCACCCGGAGGCCGTCAAGGAGCGGGTCGGGGCGATCGCCAAGGAGCAGCTCGCCACCCTCATCTACACCTCCGGCACCACGGGCCGCCCCAAGGGGGTGCGGCTGCCGCACGACAACTGGTCCTACATGGCCAAGGCCATCGCCGCGACCGGCCTGATCACCGGGGACGACGTGCAGTACCTGTGGCTGCCGCTCGCGCACGTCTTCGGCAAGGTGCTGACCTCCGGCCAGATCGAGGTGGGGCACGTCACCGCCGTCGACGGCCGCGTCGACAAGATCATCGAGAACCTGCCGGTCGTCCAGCCGACCTACATGGCCGCCGTGCCGCGCATCTTCGAGAAGGTCTACAACGGGGTCGCCGCCAAGGCGCGGGCCGGCGGCGGCGCCAAGTACAAGATCTTCAAGTGGGCGGCCGAGGTCGCCCGCGAGTACGCCAAGGTCGCCCAGGACAACTTCCGCCGCACCGGCACCGCGAGTGCCCCCTTCGGCCTCACCGCCAAGCACAAGGTCGCCGACGCGCTCGTCTACTCCAAGCTCCGCGAGGCGTTCGGCGGCCGGCTGCGCGCCGCGATCTCCGGTTCGGCCGCCCTCGCGCCCGACATCGGCTACTTCTTCTCCGGCGCCGGCATCCACATCCTGGAGGGGTACGGCCTCACGGAGTCCAGCGCCGCCAGTTTCGTCAACCCGGGCGAGGCCTACCGCACCGGCACCGTCGGCAAGCCGCTGCCCGGCACCGAGGTCCGCATCGCCGACGACGGCGAGATCCTGCTGCGCGGCCCGGGCATCATGGAGGGCTACCACGGGCTGCCGGAGAAGACCGCCGAAGTCCTGGAGTCCGACGGCTGGTTCCACACCGGCGACATCGGCGAGCTGTCCGTCGACGGCTACCTGCGCATCACCGACCGCAAGAAGGACCTCATCAAGACGTCCGGCGGCAAGTACATCGCCCCGGCCGAGGTCGAGGGCCAGTTCAAGGCGGTCTGCCCCTACGTCTCGAACATCCTCGTCCACGGCGCCGACCGGAACTACTGCACGGCGCTCATCGCCCTCGACGAGGCCGCCCTCCTCGGCTGGGCCGAGGAGCACGGACTCGGCGGCAGGCCGTACGCCGAGGTCGTGGCGACCGCGGAGGCCCAGAAGATGATCCAGGGCTACGTGGACCGCCTCAACGAGGGGCTCCAGCGCTGGCAGACCATCAAGAAGTTCCGGCTGCTGCCGCGTGACCTCGACATCGAGCACGGCGAGCTCACGCCCAGCCTCAAGCTGAAGCGGCCCGTCGTGGAGCGCGAGTACAAGGACCTCATCGAGGAGATGTACGACGGGACCAGAGAGGGCTGACCGCCCGCCCCCGAGTGGGTGGACGGACACGGAAGGCGGGAGCGGGCCGAGGACGGCCGCGCCCGCTTTTCGTGTCCTTTCGTGGCCTTCGCCCGCCGACTTCGATGACTCGGCGCTTATGGGCGAGCCCGATCTGTCACTCTGTCGGTGTCCAGACCGGGAGCCGACGAGGAGCGCACGTGGGGTCCTTTCCAACACAGCGGGCAGAGCGGCCGCAGCCGGCGCCGTACGACATCACCGAGCTGCCGCCCGCCCACCGCCATCACCTGCCGCCCCAGCAGCCGCCGCCGAACCATTCCGTCGCGCGCACGAGCCTGCCGGGCAACCCGCTGGCCCCGGCCGCCGCCCGCCGGTTCGTCCGGGCGGCCCTCGCCGACTGGACCGGGCTCGCCCTGCCGGCCGCCGCCGCGATCACCGAGCGGGTGGCCGACGACGCCGTCCTCGTCGTCGCCGAACTGGTCACCAACGCCGTGGTCCACGCGGGAACCACCGTCGAGCTCCTCTTCCGCCTGGAGGAGCCCGACGCCGACCAGCCCGCCGCCCTGGTCCTGGAGGTCTCCGACCACCATCCGACCCGTACCGTCCGCAGCGAGCACCCCGCGGCCGAGGGCGGCGGCGGCCCCGAGGAGTACGGCCGCGGACTCCAGCTCGTCGCCGCCCTCGCCGAATGCTGGGGCATCACCTACCGCCCGGGCCTCAAGACCGTCTGGGCGCGGCTGCCCCTCGACGGCTGGGACACCTGCCCCGTGCCCGGCACCGAGCCCGCCATCCAGCGCGGTCTGCGCGCCGCCGAGATCCTCGCGCCCGCGCCGCGCCGTCCCGTGCGCGACGACCAGGAGTGGGCCGGCAGCGGCGCGCTGACGTTCCTCGCCGAGGCGTCCGACCTCCTCGCCGGGCAGCTGGACGAGGACCTCGTCGCCGCGCTCGCCGGGCAGCTCCTGGTGCCGCGGCTGGCCGACTGGTGCGCCTTCTGGCTGGAGGGCGACGGCGGCGAGGGGCCCGTCGCGGCACCCCGTCTCGCCCGTGTGTGGCACGCCGACGAGTCCGCCATCGAGCCGCTGCGCGCCGCGCTCCAGAAGGAGCCGCCGCCGGCCCCCGACGCCGGACACGGCGGACCCGTGCCCGTCCGCTGGCCCGATCCCGGCGGCCACGGCGAAGGCGACGGCGACGGTACGGCGCTGGCCTGCCGGCTGGCCGTGGGCGGCCGCGGGCTCGGCACGCTGATGCTCGGGCGGCGCGGCACGGAACGCATCCCCGACGCGGTCACCGCGCTCGTCGAGGACTTCGCACGCCGTGTGGCGCTGGCCATCGGCGCGGCCCGCCGGTACACGCGCCAGGCCACCATCAGCCGGGTGCTCCAGCGGGGACTGCTGCCCAGCCAGGTGGCGCAGATCCCGGGCGTGGCCAGTTGCGTGGTGTACGAGCCGAGCGACGACGGGCTCGCGGGCGGCGACTTCTACGACGTCTTCCAGGCGGCCGCCCCGGCCGCGGGCACGGGCTTCGGCACGGGGACGGGCGTGGGCCTCGGCGCGCTCCCGGACCCGCGCCCCGGCGCCGACCCTCTCCCCGAGGCCCTCCCAGGCACCGACCCTCTCCCGGGCGCCGGCCCGCACCCCGGCTCCGCGGACCGCGCCCCCGTCGGCGCCGGGAGCCCCGTGGTCGCCGGTAGCGCCGCCCAGGGTGGCGGCGGGCGGCCCGGGCGGTGGTGCTTCATGCTCGGCGACGTCCAGGGCAGCGGCCCCGAGGCCGCCGTCGTCACCGGACTCGCCCGGCCCTGGCTGCGGCTCCTCGCCCGCGAGGGCCACCGGGTCGGCGAGGTCCTCGACCGGCTCAACCGGCTCCTGCTGGACGACGCGACCGAGGCCGCCGAAGCCGCCGCCCTGGTCGTCGCGGCCGCCGGCGGCCCCGACCCCCAGCCGCCGAGCACGCACCTCACCCAGTCGCGCTTCCTGTCCCTCCTGTACGGCGAGCTCACCCCGCTGCCGCCGGAGGAGGGCGGGGGCGCCCGCTGCACCCTCGCCTGCGCGGGGCACCCCCTCCCGCTGCTCCTGCGCCCCGACGGGACCGTCACCCCGGTCGCGGTGCCGCAGGTGCTCCTCGGCGTCGTGGACGACGTCGCGTACGAGAGCCACACCTTCCACCTCGCGCCCGGCGACACCCTGCTGTGCGTCACCGACGGCGTCACCGAGCGGCGCTCGCGCGCGGGCCGGATGTTCGACGACGAGGACGGCCTGGCCCAGGTCCTCGCGGCCTGCACCGGGCTGACCGCCCAGGGCGTCGCCGACCGGATCCGGCAGGCCGTGCACGCCTTCGGCGAGGGTCCGGTGGCCGACGACCTCGCCCTGCTGGTGCTCCAGGCACGGGAACATCCGGCGTGACGGACAATGGGCGGTATGCCTTCCGTACTGCCCGATGGCGAGCCCATGCCCGAGGACGGCGCGCTCCCCGCGTCCGCGCTGCTCGGGGCCCGTGAGCGGCCGCTCGGGTTCTATCTGCACGTGCCGTACTGCGCGACCCGCTGCGGCTACTGCGACTTCAACACGTACACCGCCACCGAGCTGCGCGGCACCGGCGGCGTGCTCGCCTCCCGCGACAACTACGCCGCCACCCTGACCGACGAGATCCGCCTGGCGCGGAAGGTGCTGGGCGACGACCCGCGGCCGGTCCGCACGGTGTTCGTCGGGGGCGGCACGCCGACGCTGCTCCCCGCCGGCGACCTCGTCCGCATGCTGGGGGCGATCCGTGACGAATTCGGGCTCGCGGACGACGCGGAGATCACGACGGAGGCGAACCCGGAGTCCGTCGGCCCGGCCTATCTGGCGGAACTGCGCGAGGGCGGCTTCAACCGCATCTCCTTCGGCATGCAGAGCGCCCGGCAGCACGTGCTGAAGGTGCTGGACCGCACGCACACGCCCGGGCGGCCCGAGGCGTGCGTCGCGGAGGCGCGTGCGGCCGGGTTCGCGCACGTCAACCTTGACCTGATCTACGGCACGCCGGGGGAGAGCGACGACGACTGGCGGGCCTCGCTGGACGCGGCGATCGGCGCGGGCCCCGACCATGTGAGCGCGTACGCGCTGATCGTGGAGGAGGGCACCCAGCTCGCCCGGCGCATCCGGCGCGGCGAGGTCCCCATGACGGACGACGACGTCCACGCGGACCGGTACCTGATCGCCGAGGACGTGCTGTCCGGCGCCGGGTTCGAGTGGTACGAGGTGTCGAACTGGGCCACGACGCCGGCCGGGCGCTGCCTCCACAACGAGCTGTACTGGCGCGGCGCCGACTGGTGGGGCGCGGGACCGGGAGCCCACAGCCACGTGGGTGGTGTGCGGTGGTGGAACGTCAAGCACCCGGGCGCGTACGCCGCCGCGCTGGCGGAGGGCCGCTCACCGGGGGCCGGGCGGGAGGTCCTGTCGGAGGACGACCGCCGCGTCGAGCGCATCCTGCTGGAACTGCGCCTCCGCGAGGGCTGCCCGCTCGCCATCCTCGCCCCCGCGGGGCTCGCCGCCTCGCGCCGCGCGCTGGCCGACGGGCTCCTGGAGCCCGGCCCGTACGAGGCGGGCCGCGCCGTCCTCACCCTGCGCGGCCGGCTCCTCGCGGACGCGGTGGTCCGGGACCTGGTGGACTGACCCGCCGGGCCCCGCCCGCACGCGGTGGTCCGGGACCCGGCGGACCGACCCGCCGGGCCCCGCCCCGCCCGGACGCGGGGTCACACCGGCCGCTGGTCGCCGGCCGTCACGAAGTCGATCAGCTCCTCGACCCTCCCCAGCAGCTCCGGCTCCAGGTCCTTCCAGCCGTAAACCTTCGACAGGATGTGCTGCCAGGCCGCGCCCGTGTTGTCGGGCCAGCCGAGGGCGCGGCAGACGCCCGCCTTCCAGTCCTGGCCGCGCGGCACCCGGGGCCAGGCCGGGATGCCCACGGCCGCGGGCTTCACCGCCTCCCAGATGTCGATGTACGGGTGGCCCACGACCAGGGTGTGGGCATCCGTGACGGCCGCCGCGATGCGGGACTCCTTGGAGCCGGGGACGAGGTGGTCCACCAGGACCCCCAGGCGGGCGTCCGGGCCCGGCCCGAACTCCCGGACGATCGCGGGGAGGTCGTCGACGCCCTCCAGGTACTCGACGACCACGCCCTCGATGCGCAGGTCGTCGCCCCACACGCGCTCGACGAGCTCCGCGTCGTGCCGCCCCTCCACGTAGATGCGCCCCGCCCGGGCGACCCGGGCGCGTGCCCCCGGCACGGCGACCGAGCCCGAAGCGGTGCGCGTGGGGCGGGACGGCGCCGCGGACGGGCGCACCAGGGTGACCGTACGGCCCTCCAGCAGGAAGCCGCGGGGCGTCAGCGGGAAGACCCGGTGCTTGCCGAACCGGTCCTCCAGGGTCACCGTGCCCGCCTCACAGCGGACCACCGCCCCGCAGAAGCCGGTGGCCACCTCCTCGACCACGAGGTCCGGCTCGGCGGCCACCTCCGGCACGGGGGCCGGCCGCTTCCACGAGGGCGTCAGATCAGGGTCGTAACGGCGCATTCCGCAGACGCTACGACACCCCGAACCGCCGGGCCAGCTCATCGCGTTGGGCGCGTACGAAGGCGGCGTCCACCACCGCGCCGTGCCCCGGCACGTACACCGCGTCGTCGCCGCCCAACGACAGGAGCCGGTCCAGCGCGGCCGGCCAGCGCGAGGGGATCGCGTCCGGTCCGGCCTGCGGGTCGCCCGACTCCTCCACCAGGTCGCCGCAGAGGACCACCTCCGGGGAGCCGGGCACCAGCACCGCCAGGTCGTGGCCGCTGTGGCCCGGCCCGGCGTTGGCCAGCAGCACCTGCCGCCCGCCCAGGTCCAGCGTCCACTCGCCGCTCACCAGGTGGTGGGGCGCGACCAGGACGTCCGCCGCCTCGACGGCCTCCTCCACCGCGACCCCGTGCCGGATCGCGTCCGTGCGCAGACCGTCCCGCTCGCGGACCATCAGCGCGTCGACCCCCACCGCGCCGAAGACCTCCGCCCCCGCGAACGCCGCCGTGCCCAGCACGTGGTCGAAGTGGGGGTGGCTCAGTGCGATATGCGTCACCCTGCGGCCGCCCAGCATCGCCTGCGCCTGCGCCCGGATCTCGGCGCCCTCCCGGAGCGTGGCGCCCGTGTCGAACAGCAGCACCCCCTCGGCACCGGCCACCAGGGCCGTGGTCGCGTCCCACACGGGCAGCCGGCGTCTGCCGACCCCTTCGGCGAGCCGCTCCCAGCCGTACCTCTCCCACGCGATCGAACCGTCGTCCATACCGCGACGCTATCCGTACCGGGCGGTCCGCCGCGCGGTAGCGTGACCGCCGCCCTTGCTAGGGGCGTACCCGGGCGCCGTACACTTGCCGGGTGATACCTGGCACTCGGACCTGGTGAGTGCCAATGAACGCCGAGTAACCGGAGCTAGCTGGAGGTGCGCGCGATGCTCAGCGAACGCAGACTCGAGGTGCTGCGCGCGATCGTCCAGGACTACGTCGGCACCGAGGAGCCCGTCGGCTCCAAGGCGCTGACCGAGCGCCACAACCTCGGCGTCTCGCCGGCCACCGTGCGCAACGACATGGCGGCGCTGGAGGAGGAGGGCTTCATCGCCCAGCCCCACACCAGCGCGGGCCGCATCCCCACCGACAAGGGCTACCGGCTCTTCGTGGACCGGCTGGCCGGGGTCAAGCCCCTGTCGTCGCCGGAGCGGCGGGCGATCCAGAACTTCCTGGACGGCGCGGTGGACCTGGACGACGTCGTCGGCCGTACGGTGCGGCTGCTGGCGCAGCTGACCCGGCAGGTCGCGATCGTCCAGTACCCGTCCCTGACGCGCTCGACCGTGCGGCACGTGGAACTGCTGTCGCTGGCTCCGGCCCGGCTGATGCTGGTCCTGATCACGGACACGGGCCGTGTCGAGCAGCGCATGGTCGACTGCCCGGCGCCGTTCGGCGAGCAGTCGGTGGCCGACCTGCGGGCCCGGCTCAACAGCCGGGTCGTCGGGCGCCGCTTCACCGACGTGCCGCAGCTGGTGCAGGACCTCCCCGAGTCCTTCGAGGCGGAGGACCGCGGGACCGTCTCCACGGTGCTGGCCACGCTGCTGGAGACGCTGGTGGAGGAGACGGAGGAGCGGCTGATGATCGGCGGCACCGCCAATCTCACCCGCTTCGTGCACGACTTCCCGCTGACGATCCGGCCGGTGCTGGAGGCGCTGGAGGAGCAGGTGGTGCTCCTGAAGCTGCTCGGCGAGGCCAAGGACTCGGCGATGACCGTACGCATCGGGCACGAGAACGCCCACGAGGGGCTCAACTCCACGTCCGTCGTCGCGGTCGGCTACGGTTCGGGCGACGAGGCAGTCGCCAAACTCGGCGTGGTCGGACCGACCCGCATGGACTACCCCGGAACGATGGGAGCGGTACGCGCAGTGGCACGTTACGTCGGACAGATCCTGGCGGAGTCGTAGTGGCCACGGACTATTACGCCGTGCTCGGCGTACGCCGCGACGCGTCCCAGGACGAGATCAAGAAGGCGTTCCGCAGGCTCGCGCGCGAGCTGCACCCGGACGTCAATCCCGATCCGAAGACGCAGGAGCGGTTCAAGGAGATCAACGCCGCGTACGAGGTGTTGTCGGACCCGCAGAAGAAGCAGGTCTACGACCTCGGCGGCGACCCGCTGTCCGCGTCCGGCGGTGCCGGCGCCGGCGGCTTCGGGGCGGGCGGCTTCGGCAACTTCTCCGACATCATGGACGCCTTCTTCGGCACGGCGTCCCAGCGCGGGCCGCGCTCGCGGACCCGGCGCGGCCAGGACGCGATGATCCGGCTGGACATCGAGCTCAACGAGGCCACCTTCGGCACGACCAAGGACATCCAGGTCGACACGGCCGTCGTCTGCACGACCTGCTCGGGCGAGGGCGCCGCGCCCGGTACGTCCGCGCAGACGTGCGACATGTGCCGGGGCCGCGGTGAGGTCTCGCAGGTCACCCGGTCCTTCCTGGGCCAGGTCATGACGTCCCGCCCCTGCCCGCAGTGCCAGGGCTTCGGCACCGTCGTCCCGACGCCGTGCCCCGAGTGCGCCGGCGACGGCCGCGTGCGGTCCCGCCGTACGCTCACGGTCAAGATCCCGGCCGGCGTGGACAACGGCACCCGCATCCAGCTCGCGGGCGAGGGCGAGGTCGGCCCGGGCGGCGGCCCGGCGGGCGACCTGTACGTCGAGATCCACGAAGTGCCGCACCCGGTCTTCCAGCGGCGCGGCGACGACCTGCACTGCACGGTGACGATCCCGATGACGGCGGGCGCACTCGGCACCAAGGTGCCGCTGGAGACGCTCGACGGCGTCGACGAGGTCGACATCCGTCCCGGTACCCAGTCGGGGCAGTCCATCCCGCTGCACGGGCGCGGTGTCACGCACCTGCGGGGCGGCGGGCGCGGTGACCTCATCGTGCACGTCGAGGTCCAGACGCCGACGAAGATGGACCCGGAGCAGGAGCGGCTGCTGCGGGAGCTGGCGAAGCTGCGCGGCGAGGAGCGCCCGACCGGGCAGTTCCAGCCGGGGCAGCAGGGCCTGTTCTCGCGCCTGAAGGACGCGTTCAACGGCCGTTAGGACCCGTCTTCCGGGTCGGGCCGTGCCCGGGGGCCCCGGCTCCCGGGCCCCCGGTACGGCGCACCGGGCGGGCTGACCCGCCCCCTGTGCCGTACCGCGCCGCCCCCGCGCCCGTACGGGCGGGAGGGTTCGGCGGCGCACCGGGGCCGTGACACCATGCCTGCATGTCCTCCGCACTGACCGATCTCTGCCGGTACCCGATCGTGCAGGCCCCCATGGCGGGTGGCGCCTCCTGTCCCCAGCTCGTCGCCGCCGTGTCCGAGGCCGGCGGGCTCGGCTTCCTCGCCGCCGGGTACAAGACGGCCGACGGCATGTACCAGGAGGTCAAACAGCTCCGCGGGCTGACCTCGCGGCCCTTCGGCGTCAACCTGTTCATGCCGCAGGCCGGCCAGCCCGACGCCGCCGCCGTCGAGGTCTACCGGCACCAGCTCGCCGGCGAGTCGAGCTGGTACGACACGCCGCTCGGCGACCCCGACGCCGGACGGGACGACGGGTACGAGGCCAAGCTGGCGATCCTCCTCGACGACCCGGTGCCGGTCGTGTCGTTCACCTTCGGGTGCCCCGCCCGCGAGACGCTCGACGCGTTCGCGCGCGCCGGCACGTTCACCGTCGTGACCGTCACCTCGCCGGAGGAGGCCCAGGTGGCGCAGTACGCGGGCGCGGACGCGGTCTGCGTCCAGGGCGTGGAGGCCGGCGGGCACCAGGGGACGCACCGCGACGACCCGGAGGGCGACGGGTCGGGGACCGGTCTGCTGGCGCTGCTGGGCCAGGTCCGCGAGGCCGTGCGGATACCGATGGTCGCCGCCGGCGGGCTGATGCGCGGCAGCCAGATCGCCGCCGTCCTCACGGCGGGCGCGGCGGCCGCGCAGCTCGGCACGGCGTTCCTGGTCTGTCCCGAGTCGGGCGCGAACATCCTGCACAAGCAGGCCATGACCAACCCGCTGTTCACCCGCACCGAGCTCACCCGCGCCTTCTCGGGCCGGCCCGCGCGCGGGCTCGTCAACCGGTTCATGCGCGAGCACGGGCCGTACGCCCCCGCCGCCTACCCCGAGGTCCACCACCTCACCAGCGGCCTGCGCAAGGCCGCGGCGGCCGCCGGCGACCCGCAGGGCATGGCGCTGTGGGCGGGCCAGGGCCACCGGCTCGCCCGCGAGCTGCCCGCCGGACAGCTGGTCGAGGTGCTCAACGCCGAGCTGCAGGCCGCGGTGGCCGGCCTCGCGCCGAGGGAGGCGTCATGACCGCGCCCGTGTTCGTCGTCGAGGGGCTGCGGGCCGCCACGGGCGGCACCGTCACGCTCGACGGGGCCGAGGGACGGCACGCCGTCTCCGTGCGCCGGCTGCGCGTCGGCGAGGAGATCGTCCTGACGGACGGCGCCGGCACCGGCGCGTACGGCGCCGTCGCCGCGGTCGAGGGCAAGGACCGCCTGGAGGTGGCCGTGCGCGAGGTGCGCACCGAACCCGAGCCGGCCCCCCGCATCACCGTCGTCCAGGCCCTGCCCAAGGGCGACCGCGGCGAGCTCGCCGTGGAGACGATGACCGAGACCGGCGTCGACGCGATCGTGCCGTGGGCCGCGTCCCGCTGCATCACGCAGTGGAAGGGCGAGCGCGGCCTGAAGGCGCTCGCCAAGTGGCGCGCCACCGCCCGCGAGGCGGGCAAGCAGTCGCGCCGCCTTCGCTTCCCGGAGGTGGCGGAGGCCGCGTCGACGAAGCGGGTCGCCGAGCTGCTGGCGGCGGCGGACTTCGCGGCGGTCCTGCACGAGGAGGGCGCCGAGCCGTTGGCCGCCGCAGAGCTGCCCGCCACCGGCGGGATCGTGCTCGTCGTGGGCCCCGAGGGCGGCGTGTCGCCCGAGGAGCTGGCGGCCTTCGCCGGGGCGGGCGCCAGGCCGTACCGGCTGGGCCGCAGCGTGCTGCGCACCTCCACCGCCGGCACCGCCGCCACGGCCCTGCTGCTGGGGCGGACCGGCCGCTGGTCGTGATCGTCACGGATAAGCTGCGTCCCACAGTGATGATCCGATTCGGGAAGGGGCCGGAGCATGGCCGGAGAGCCGCGGAGCGACTGCCTGTTCTGCAAGATCGTGGCGGGGGAGGTCCCGGCCACGATCGTGCGTGAGTCCGAGACCACCGTCGCCTTCCGCGACATCAACCCGCAGGCACCCACGCACGTGCTGGTGATCCCCAAGGCGCACCACCCGGACGCCGCCTCGCTCGCCGCGGCCGCGCCGGAGGTCGCCGCCGACGTGCTGCGCGAGGCCGGCGAGGTCGCCGCGCAGGAGAAGACCGACGGCGCCGGCTACCGCATCGTCTTCAACACCGGCACCGGCGCCGGGCAGACCGTCTGGCACGCGCACGCGCACGTCCTGGGCGGCCGCGGCCTCAACTGGCCCCCCGGGTAAGGCACGGATGTCCGTACGGGAGTTCGTCGTGCTGGGCACCGCCAGCCAGGTGCCCACACGCCACCGCAACCACAACGGCTACCTGCTGCGCTGGGACGGGGAGGGCATCCTCTTCGACCCGGGCGAGGGCACGCAGCGGCAGATGCTGCGGGCCGGGGTCGCCGCGCACGACATCGACCGGATCTGCGTCACCCATTTCCACGGTGACCACTCGCTCGGCCTCGCCGGGGTCATCCAGCGCATCAACCTCGACCGGGTGCCGCACCCCGTCACCGCCCACTACCCGGCGAGCGGGCAGCGCTTCTTCGACCGGCTGCGGTACGCCACGGCCTACCGCGAGACGGTGCAGCTCGCCGAGGCGCCGGTCGCCGGCGACGGCGTGTTCGCCACGACCCCCGCGTACACGCTGGAGGCCCGCCGGCTCTCGCACCCCGTCGAGTCCTTCGGCTACCGGCTGACCGAGCCCGACGGGCGCCGCATGCTGCCCGGCGCGCTCGCCGCCCGCGGCATCCAGGGCCCGGACGTGGGCCGCCTCCAGCGGGAGGGCGAGCTCGGCGGCGTGCGGCTGGAGGACGTCAGCGAGGTCCGGCGCGGGCAGCGGTTCGCCTTCGTCATGGACACCCGGCTGTGCGACGCCGTCCACGCCCTCGCCGAGGGCTGCGACCTGCTCGTCATCGAGTCGACGTTCCTCGACGAGGACGAGACACTGGCCGTGGAGCACGGTCACCTGACGGCCGGGCAGGCGGCGTCGGTGGCGCGCGGGGCAGGCGTGCGGCACCTGGTCCTCACGCACTTCTCGCAGCGCTACAGCGACCCCGCCGCCTTCGAGCAGCAGGCCCGGGCGGCCGGCTTCGACGGCGAGCTGACCATCGCCCACGACCTCGTCCGGGTCCCCCTCCCCAAGCGCTAGAGAGCAGCGCTGGAAAGCACCGAGGCACTCCCCATGGCACCGCTTCCGAAAGCCGAACTGCACCTCCACATCGAAGGCACCCTCGAACCCGAGCTGGCCTTCGCGCTCGCCGCGCGCAACGGCGTCCAGCTGCCCTGGGCGGACACCGAGGAGCTGCGCAAGGCGTACCTCTTCAGCGATCTGCAGTCCTTCCTGGACCTCTACTACAGCCTGATGACCGTGCTGCGCACGGCGGACGACTTCGCCGAGCTCGCCGACGCGTACCTGGCGCGGGCCGCCGCTCAGGGGGTGCGGCACGCCGAGATCTTCTTCGACCCGCAGGCGCACACCGGCCGCGGCCTCGCCTTCGGCACGGTGGTGGAGGGGCTGGCCAGGGCGCTGGACCACAGCGAGGAGCGGCACGGCATCTCCACCCGGCTGATCATGTGCTTCCTGCGCGACCTGCCGGCCGAGTCGGCGCGGGAGACGCTGGAGGCGGCCAAGCCCTACCTGCACCGGATCACGGGCGTCGGCCTGGACTCGGCGGAGGCCGGCCACCCGCCGTCGAAGTTCGCCGAGGTGTACGAGGCGGCAGCGGCGCTCGGCCTGCGCAGGGTCGCCCACGCGGGCGAGGAGGGCCCGCCGGCCTACATCCGCGAGGCGCTGGACGTCCTCGGTGTGGAGCGGATCGACCACGGCCTGCGGGCGGTGGAGGACCCGGAGCTGGTGGCCCGGCTCGTACGGGACCGGGTGCCGCTGACGCTGTGCCCGCTGTCGAACGTGCGGCTGCGCGCGATCGACATCCTGGAGGACCACCCGCTGCGGTCCATGCTGGAGGCCGGGCTGCTGGTCACGGTCAACTCCGACGACCCCGCCTACTTCGGCGGCTACGTCGGGGACACCTTCCACGCGGTCCACGAGGCGCTGGGCCTGGCCCCGGAGCAGCTGCGGGAGCTGGCCCGCAACTCCTTCCTGGCGTCCTTCCTCGACGACGACGAGGACCGCAGGGCCCGCTACCTCGCCGAGGTGGAGGCGTACGACTTCGGCTCCTCCGACTCGGTCGACGCGGTGGATTCCGCCAGGCCGTAGGAGCGCCGGGCCGCGGCGGCCGGGGCGGACTCGACCGGGATCTCCGCGACCGGCTGCTCCGGGGCGCCCAGCTGCGGGGCCAGGGCCGCGGCCGGGGCCGCGGCGGCCGCGACCACCGCCGCCGGGGCGCCGCCGCGGCGGCGGATCGCGCCCGGCACCAGGGGGCGGCCCGAGGTGTGCAGGGCGACGGCGGTCATCGGGACGGCGAGCAGCAGCAGGAGCGCGGCGAGCACCAGGCCCATGCCGGGGTAGCCGGCCCGCTCCGACAGGACGCTGCCGGTCACCGGCCCGCAGGCCACGCCGAGCGAGGACGCCGAGCCGACGAGGACCGCCCAGCGGCCCCGCGGGTCCAGGGAGGCGGCGAGGCCGATCACGTACGACAGGACCACCGGGTAGCAGGTGTTCCAGAGGATCTCGCCGGTGGCGAAGGACGCGAGGTCCTCGGCCGCGGAGCTCAGCGCGATGCAGCCGGCGATCAGGACCGTGCCGGCGCCGATCGGCACGGCCCGGCCGAGCCGGGCGCCCAGCGCGCCGGCCCCGAGCACCCCGAGGAGCCCCGCGCCGAGCGCGGCCGCGAAGACCGCGCCGACCGCGACCTCGCTCAGGCCCGCCTGGTCGAGGCCGATGCGGCCGCTCACGCCCCACAGGGCGTTCTGCGCCAGGGACCAGCACACCATCGCGCCGGCCAGGACCGCTCCGGCCCGTGGACGCGGCAGCGGTGCGGCCGCCCGGCGCGCCCCGCCGGTGTCGTGACCGGTCTCCAGCCGGGCCGTGGCGGGCCACACCGCCGCCGCGACCAGCGCGATCGAGGCGAACGGCAGCACGTGCCCGCCGCCCAGGTGCGGCAGCGTCAGGTACAGCGCGCCCGCCGTCGCGGACACCGACAGCAGGCCCAGCGTCGAGGCGCGGTGCGGGTCGCGGCGGCCCGCGAACCCGGCCGCCGCGACCGCCGTGGCCGTACCGGAGCCGAAACCGCCGACGACGGCGCCGGCCACGACCGGTGCGACGTACGCGGTGAGTGCGGCGCAGCCGTACCCGGCGACGGCGAGCGTCAGACCGAGGCGGGCGAGCCGCCGCTGCCCGTACCGCTCCACCCGGGACGCGAGTGTGAAGCCGGCGGTGGCGGAGCTCAGCAGCAGGGCCGAACCGACCAGCCCGGCCCGGGCGGGGGTGAGGCCGAGGCCGGTGGAGAGGCTGCCGACGAGGGTCGGGAGGAGGTACGCGGCGAGGTAGCCGGCGGTGAAGAGGGCGACGAGCGGCCACGGGGCGCGCGGGCGCGAGGGCATGGGCGTTCCAGCGAACTGATTCCCGGCGGGCGGGAATGAGCGGAAGAGGGGAAGGGCGCCCGCTGTCGCGCGCCGATGGCCGCGCGGGAACGCGGGCCAATTTGTATCAAGGCGCCGCGGTGGGGGAGAAGCCGGGGCGGTGTGATCCGGGTCACAAGTTGTTTCGAGCGGGGAGTGTCGGGTAGGCGGCCGGTTTTCCGGTGGGCCGCCCGCCGTCGCGGGCGGCCGGAATCGGGCACACTGGCCAGATCCGCACCGCGACCGGGGAGCCCGCCGTGACCACACCCAGGGGAGAGCAGCAGCTTCGGCAACACACCGCGGGCGTCGACCCCTTGGCGGGCCTGCGCGGCCCCGGCGACCCGGAGTGCGACGTCTTCCTCACCGGCACGGTCTTCCTCGACATCATCTTCACCGGCCTGGACTCCGCCCCCGTCCGCGGCACCGAGACCTGGGCCCGCGGCATGGGCTCCAGCCCCGGCGGCGTCGCCAACATGGCCACCGCCCTGGCCCGCCTCGGCCTGCGCACCCACCTCGCCGCCGCGTTCGGCGACGACCACTACGGCGACTACTGCCGGGACACCCTGGAGCAGGGCGAGGGCATCGACCTGTCCCGGTCGCGGACCGTGCCCGGCTGGCACTCCCCGGTCACCGTCTCCATGGCGTACGAGGGCGAGCGGACCATGGTCTCCCACGGCCACGAGGCGCCGGAGACCGCCGTCGGGGAGCTCCCGGAGTACCCGCCCCGAGCGCGGGCCGCCGTGGCTTCCCTCGTGCCCGGCCGCCGGGAGCCGTGGGTCGCCGAGGCCGCCCGCCGCTCCACCCGGATCTTCGCCGACGTCGGCTGGGACGACACCGGCCGCTGGGACCTCGCGGGCCTCGCCGGCCTGGAGCACTGCGAGGCGTTCCTGCCCAACGCCGAGGAGGCGATGCGCTACACCGGCACCACCTGCCCGCGCGCCGCGGCCCGGGCGCTCGCCGAGAAGGTGCCGCTCGCCGTCGTCACGCTCGGCGCGGAGGGCGCGTACGCCGTGGACTCCCGCACCGGCGAGACCGCCGAGGTCCCTGCCATCGAGGTGGCGGCGCTCGACCCGACCGGCGCAGGGGACGTCTTCGTGGCCGGTTTCGTCACCGGCACGCTCGCCGGCTGGCCGCTCGCCGACCGGCTCGCCTTCGCCGGGCTGACCGCCGCGCTGTCGGTTCAGGAGTTCGGCGGGTCGCTCTCCGCCCCCGGATGGGTGGAGGTCGCGGCGTGGTGGGAGTACGTCCAGGAGTGCACGGACCAGGACCCGGCGGCGCTGCGCCGCTACGCGTTCCTGGAGGCGCTGCTGCCCGCGCCGATCCGGCCCTGGCCGCTGCGGAGGGCCGTGCCGACCATCGGGTTCCGCCGCCCGGTGTGAGGCCCGGCGCGGTGGCCGCGACCGGCGCGCGCCCGGCTCCGCGGCAGCCGGGCCGGGAAAAGCCCTCGGCGCTGTCAGTGACACGACGTACGCTGGACAGTCCAGAGGTCTCGATCGGCGAGAACCTTGCAACAGGAGGTATGTGCAGGCCAGAGAGCCGGCCCATGACTCACACACCCACAGACCAGGATCAGGTACGGGCCCACTTCACCGTACCCGCCAAGCACCCCATGGTGACCGTGCTCGGCTCGGGTGACGCGTTGCTGCGCGTGATCGAGAAGGCGTTCCCGGCCGCCGACATCCATGTCCGGGGCAACCAGATCAGCGCGGTCGGGGACGCAGCGGAAGTCGCCCTGATCCAGCGCTTGTTCGACGAGATGATGCTGGTGCTCCGCACCGGGCAGCCGATGACGGAGGACGCAGTGGAACGCTCCATCGCCATGCTCAAGGAGGAGACGGGAGGACGGGGCGTCGAGACGCCGTCGGAAGTCCTCACGCAGAACATCCTCTCCAGCCGCGGCCGGACCATCCGCCCCAAGACGCTCAACCAGAAGCGGTACGTCGACGCGATCGACAAGCACACCGTGGTCTTCGGCATCGGCCCGGCCGGTACCGGCAAGACGTACCTCGCCATGGCGAAGGCGGTCCAGGCCCTGCAGTCCAAGCAGGTCACCCGGATCATCCTGACCCGGCCGGCGGTGGAGGCGGGCGAGCGGCTCGGCTTCCTGCCCGGCACGCTCTACGAGAAGATCGACCCGTACCTGCGGCCGCTGTACGACGCCCTGCACGACATGCTCGACCCCGACTCGATCCCGCGGCTGATGGCGGCGGGCACGATCGAGGTCGCGCCGCTGGCGTACATGCGCGGCCGGACGCTCAACGACGCGTTCATCATCCTCGACGAGGCGCAGAACACGAACCCCGAGCAGATGAAGATGTTCCTCACCCGGCTCGGGTTCGACTCCAAGATCGTCATCACGGGTGACATCACCCAGGTCGACCTGCCCGGCGGCACCAAGAGCGGTCTGCGCCAGGTCCGGGAGATCCTGGACGGCGTCGACGACGTCCACTTCTCGATGCTCACGTCGCACGACGTCGTACGGCACAAGCTGGTCGGCCGTATCGTCGACGCGTACGAGAAGTACGACAACCGAAACGGGAAGTAGAGCGCACGAGCACCATGTCGATCGACGTCAACAACGAGTCCGGCACCGAGGTCGACGAGCAGGCGATCCTCGACGTCGCCCGCTACGCCCTCGGGCGGATGCGCATCCACCCGCTCTCCGAGCTCTCGGTGATCCTGGTGGACGCCGAGGCGATGGAACAGCTGCACATCCAGTGGATGGACCTGCCGGGCCCGACGGATGTCATGTCCTTCCCGATGGACGAGCTGCGTCCGCCGGCGAAGGACGACGAGGAGCCCCCGCAGGGCCTCCTCGGTGACATCGTGCTCTGCCCCGAGGTCGCCACCAAGCAGGGCCAGGAGGCCCCGACGCAGCACTCCATGGACGAGGAGCTCCAGCTGCTCACCGTCCACGGCGTGCTGCACCTGCTCGGCTACGACCACGAGGAGCCCGACGAGAAGGCCGAGATGTTCGGGCTCCAGGCGGCGATCGTCGACGGCTGGCGGGCGGAGAAGGGCCTGACCGGCCCGTCCCCGGCGCCGACCGTCTCATGACCGCCCAACTGCTCCTCGGCGCCGTCGCGCTGGTCGTGGTCGCCTGGCTGGCGGCGTGCGCGGAGGCGGGCATCGCCCGGGTGTCCAGCTTCCGCGCCGCCGAGGCGGTACGGGCCGGGCGGCGCGGCGCCGCCCGGCTCGCCCAGGTCGCCTCGGACCCGGTCCGGTACCTCAACGTGGCCCTGCTGGTACGCGTCGCGTGCGAGACGGCGGCCGGTGTCCTCGTCACGTACGTCTGCCTGACCGAGTTCGCCGGGACCTGGTCCGCGCTGCTGGTCGCGACAGGCGTGATGGTGCTCGTGTCGTACGTCGCCGTCGGCGTCTCCCCGCGCACCATCGGCCGCCAGCACCCGATGAACACCGCGACCGCCGCCGCCTACGCCCTGCTGCCGCTGGCCCGCGTGATGGGCCCGGTGCCGCAGCTGCTCATCCTCATCGGCAACGCGCTCACGCCCGGCAAGGGCTTCCGCAAGGGCCCCTTCGCCTCCGAGGCCGAGCTGCGCGCCATGGTCGACCTCGCCGAGCAGGAGTCCCTGATCGAGGACGACGAGCGGCGCATGGTCCACTCCGTCTTCGAGCTCGGCGACACGCTCGTCCGCGAGGTGATGGTCCCGCGCACCGACCTCGTCTCCATCGAGCGGTACAAGACCGTCCGGCAGGCCCTGACGCTGGCGCTGCGCTCCGGCTTCTCCCGCATCCCCGTGACCGGCGACAACGAGGACGACGTCGTCGGCATCGTCTATCTGAAGGACCTGGTCCGCCGCACCCACATCAACCGCGACGCCGAGAACGACCTGGTCTCCACGGTCATGCGGCCCGCGGCCTTCGTCCCCGACACCAAGAACGCCGGCGACCTGCTGCGGGAGATGCAGAAGGAGCGCAACCACTGCGCGGTCGTCATCGACGAGTACGGCGGCACGGCCGGCATCGTCACCATCGAGGACATCCTGGAGGAGATCGTCGGTGAGATCACCGACGAGTACGACCGCGAGCTGCCCCCGGTGCAGGAGCTGGGCGACGGCCGCTACCGGGTCACCGCCCGCCTCGACGTCGGCGACCTCGGTGAGCTCTTCGGCCTCGACGCGTACGACGACGAGGACGTCGAGACCGTCGGCGGCCTCCTCGCCAAGGCCCTGGGCCGGGTGCCCATCGCGGGCGCTTCCGCCCTGGTCGACCTGCCGGACGGCCGGACGCTGCGCCTGACGGCCGAGTCCCCGGCGGGCCGCCGGAACAAGATCGTCACGGTGCTCGCGGAACCGGAGGGCGAGGCGGCGTGACACCGGCGCAGCTGCGGGCCTTCTGCCTCGCCTTCACCGACGCGTCCGAGGACTTCCCCTTCGGCCCGGACACCTCGGTCTTCAAGGTCGCGGGCAAGATGTTCGCCCTCGCGTCCCTGGACGCCCGGCCGCTGCGGGTCAACCTCAAGTGCGACCCCGAGATCGCGGTCCGGCTCCGCGCGGAGCACCCGGCGGTCGTGCCGGGCTACCACATGAACAAGCGCCACTGGAACACGGTCACGGTGACCGAGCTCCCGGACCGGATGGTCCGGGAGCTCATCGAGGACTCCTACGACCTCGTGGTCGCGGGCCTGCCCCGGGCCGTCCGGCTGCGCCTGGACCGGCCGTAGGGGCCCTCACCCCCGCCTGCGCAGCCCCGCCGCCAGCAGGACCGCCGAGGCCAGGACGATCGCCGCGTCCAGGGCGAGGACCGTGCGGATGCCCGCGAAGAGGTCCGCGCGGGTGGTGGCCAGGACCGCCAGGACGGGGATGCCGATCGTGAGGCCCACCTGCTGTGTCGTGGTCACCAGGCCCGTGGCCAGGCCCTGCTCCTCGTCGGGCACGCCGGACGTGACCGTCAGGCCGTACGAGATGATCGCGCCCAGATGGCACACGCTCGCCAGCGAGACGGCGGCCGTCGCCAGCAGCGCGCCGGACTCCCGGCCCAGGCCGAGCAGCAGGGCCACGAAGGCGCCCTGGCCCAGGAGGGAGAGCACGAGGGTGCGCCGGGCGCCGAGGCGGCCGATCAGCCGGGGGGCCAGCGTGCCGGCGAGCGCCGACAGCACGCCCTGCACACCGAAGACGAGACCGGTCAGGAACGGCGACAGCCGGAGCACCTCCTGGAGGTACAGCGTCAGGACGAAGACCACCGCGCTCATCATCGAGAAGGTCACCAGGCCGCCCAGGTTGCCGAAGGCGACCGTCCGCCGCCGCAGCATCGGCAGCGAGACCAGCGGAGCGTCGTGCCGCGACTCGACCACCGCGAACGCCACCAGCAGCACCACCCCGGCGGCCAGCGCCACCCGTACGTCCGTACCGCCGAAGCCGTGCTCGGCGGCCGTCGACAGGGCGTAGATCAGCGCCAGCAGGCCGCCCGTGACGGTCACCGCGCCCGGCACGTCCAGGCGCGGCCGGTCCGGCGTGCGCGACTCCGGCAGCAGACCCGGCGCCAGCGGCAGGACGATCAGCGAGAACACCGCCAGCAGGCCCATCGTGGAACGCCAGCCAAGGGTGTCGGTCATCACACCGCCCAGCACCATGCCGACGGTGAACCCCAGCGACAGCAGGGTTCCGCTGATGCCCAGCGCCCGGTCGCGCAGCGGTCCCTCGGGGAAGGTCGTCGTCAGCAGCGACATGCCGGCCGGGACGATCGCCGCCGCCCCCAGGCCCTGCAGCGCCCGCGCGGCCAGGAAGGACGCCGGGTCCCAGGCGAAGGTCGCCAGCAGCGACGCGGCCCCGAAGAGGGACAGCCCCGCGAGGAACAGCCGCTTGCGGCCGTACAGGTCGGCGATCCGCCCGAACAGCAGCAGGAAGCCGCCCGACGGCAGCGCGAACGCCGTCACCGCCCACTGCAGCGCGGACCGGCTGAGTCCCAGGTCGGCGCCGAGCACGGGCAGCGCCACGTTCAGGACCGAGAAGTCCAGCGCCACCATGAACTGGGCGGCGCACAGGACGAACAGGACGAGTCGTGCCCGGCCGTCCAGCCGTGGCACGGCGGACGCGGTGCCGGTGCCGGCTGCGGTGCCGGGAGGGGTGGGGGTGGGGGTGTCGGTGTCCATAGCCATGGCCTCAGCCTCCGCTCGCCGAACCGGTGGTGGGGAGCGGGGACTTATCCTGTTGGCCGCACCACCAGGCAGGGGGAGAGGGCACGGCATGAAGGACCACCGGCTGGCCGAACTGAGCCAGTTCCTCAAGAGCCGCCGCGCCCGCGTCACGCCGGCGGACGTGGGCCTGCCCGACGGGGGCGTCCGGCGCCGTACGCCCGGGCTCCGGCGCGAGGAG
This sequence comes from Streptomyces sp. NPDC051310, assembly GCF_044455245.1. NCBI lineage: Bacteria > Bacillati > Actinomycetota > Actinomycetes > Kitasatosporales > Streptomycetaceae > Streptomyces > Streptomyces sp. NPDC051310. Next base: position 385,281 of record NZ_JBITEO010000001.1, on the reverse strand, counting down.
GTGGCCGTGCTCGCGGGCGTCGGCGTCTCCTGGTACCAGTGGCTGGAGCAGGGCCGCGACATCACGGTCTCGCCGCAGGTCCTGGACTCCGTCGCCCGGGTGCTGCGGCTCAGCGAGGCCGAGCGCCGCCACCTGTACGTCCTGGCGGGGCTCAACCCGCCCCAGCCGCGGCCCGATCCGTCGGCCCGCGACATGTGCGACGGGCTGCGGCGGCTGATCGACGCCTGGATGCCCTACCCGGCGCACATCATGGACGTCCACTGGAACGCGGTGATGTACAACGACTCCGCGTCCCTCGTCCTCGGCATGCGACCCGAGATCTCCCAGAACTGCCTGATCGCCTTCTTCACCGACCCGGTCTACCGGGCCCGCGCCACCAGTTGGGAGCAAGTGGCGCCGCAGATCGTGGCCCAGTACCGCGCCGCGTGCTCGGAACACCCCGGCGACGAGGGCTTCCGCGCGGTCGTGGAGGAGGCCCGGGCGGCCAGCGCCGAGTTCGCCGAGCTGTGGGAGCGCCGCGACATCGCACCCGGCGGCCAGAACCGCAAGGAGCTGGCGCACCCGCTGGCCGGCACCCTGCACCTGGAGGCGACGCAGCTGCGCGTGCCGGCCCGGCCGGACCTGGTGATCGTGCTGCACACCCCGCTGCCGGAGGGCGACACGGCGGCGAAGCTGGAGCGGCTGGCGAGCCCGGAGGGCCGGCGGGAAGCGCTGTACCCGGTCGCGGGCGACCGCACCGCCCCCGGTGCCGACGCGCACGGGCCCGGCGGCAGCGGCGCCGGACGCCGACTTATGCTCGGGTCATGACACAGAGCACCGACCTCGGCCCCGAGGACCGCAAGATCATCACGCTGGCGCGCAGCGCCCGCGCCCGCAACGGTGTGCCCGAGGGCGCGGCGGTGCGCGACGAGACCGGCCGCACCTACGTCGCCGGGACGGTCGCCCTGGAGTCGCTCCGGCTCAGCGCGTTGCAGACCGCGGTGGCGATGGCCGTGGCCAGCGGTGCGAAGTCGCTGGAGGCCGCGGCCGTCGTGACCGAGGCCGAGGCCGCTTCGGACGCGGACCGCGCCGCCGTGCGCGACCTCGGCGGACCGGACACGCCGGTCCTGGTGGCCGGTCCCGACGGGGAGCTGCGCGCCACCGTGACGGCCGGCTGACACGCCGGAGGACCGGCCTCCCGGTCGGGGTGCGGGGTCGCGGCGGTGCGCGCCGACCGTCCCCGTACGACCCGCGGAAAGCCGGATCTTGACAGTATCTGATGGGCCATCAGGTACCGCGCCGCCGCGGCATTGACATCTCTTCCGCGTCCGCCGTCAATGGCGCCCTCTCGTCCCCACAGGAGGGCCCCATGGCACCATCCCCGCGAAGAGGGCGCCGCGGCCTCGCGCTCCTCGGCGCCACCGCTCTCGCACTCACCACCGGCGGCCTCGCCACCCCGGCCGCGGCGCGGGTCACCGCCGCGCAGGCCGTCGACTTCCCCACCCACTGCGTACCGCCGCCGATCGCCGGCATCCCGCCCATCGACGGCCCGACCACCGCCGAGATCACCGTCGACAACGCGGCACCGAGGGTCGGTGACACGGTCACCGTCACGTACACGGTCACCAAGCCCGCCGCGGGCAACCCCGTCGACCTCGCGCTCCCGGCCGACATCATGACCCCCACGGGCAAGGTCGTCCTCGGCGGCGCCCAGTCCGGCGCGGTCACCGTCACCGGACCGAAGAAGAATCCGCCCGTCCCGGGCAAGGGCACCTTCCCGCCCTTCTCCATGACCGGTGCGTTCACGGTCACCGCACCCGGCTCGATCACGCTCTCGCCCGGCGACTACAACATCCACACCAGCTACATCATGGAGCTGGACACCCCCTGCACGGTCACCGATCCGCCCGCACCCGTCTCGCGGACCATCGTCGCGAGCCCCCGGCCCGGAGCCAACGAACGGACCCTCGCGCTCGCCACCGCCTCCGGCAGGCCCGGCGCCCCGGTCGCGGTCACGGGCACCCGGTTCACCCCGCTCGCCGCCGTCACCGTCGCCGGGCGCGCGGGCGCCGCCGAGACCGCCGACCGGACGACCGTGACGGCCGACAGCAGCGGCGGCTTCACCGCCTCCCTCACCGTCACCGACAGGGCGACCAGCGGGATCGTCGCGTACGAGGGCGACGCCTGGAGCGCCGACAAGGCCGCGGGCCCGGCGGCGTACACCGTCGTCGACGACACCCCGCTGCCAGCGGGCAGCCAGCGGATCGGCACCGCGGTCGCGGCCGGCACCCTGTCCATGGCGCAGGCCGGGGAGAGCGTCCGGCTGTCGTCCGTCGACTTCGGCAAGGGCGGCGCGGCCACCGGCGACCTGCGGACGGTCACCGTGAAGGACTTCCGCGGCGGACCGGCCGGCTGGTCCCTGACCGGCAAGGTCACCGACTTCACCGGCCCCGGCGGCACGATCGGCGCGGGGAAGCTCAGCTGGACGCCCGCCTGCGCCACCAAGCCCGGCAGCCCCAGCACCTGCGCCCCCGGCTCCGCGGGACCGGTCGGCACCGCCGGCGCGACGCTCGCCGCCACGCCCGACGGGGCGCTGACCGGCGGCGAGTTCACCGTGGACGCGAAGCTGACGCTGGACGTCCCGCCGTTCACCGCCCCGGGCGCGTACGCGGGCGTCCTCACCCTCACCCTGACGTGAGCCGCGGCGAGACGAACCGCGCGGAGGCCGGGTCCGGCGGCGCGAGCCCCGCCCCGCACCGCGAGTGAGTCCCGGACCGCGACCGAGTCCCGGACCGCAACGGAAGACCGCGACAGAAGGGGAGTCCGCACCCGTGCCGCGCAAGCTGTACGCCATCCTCCCGTTCCTCCTGGCAGCGCTCCTCGCGCTGCCGGCCGCTCCCGCCCGCGCCGCCGAGAACGGCGAGTGGGCCGTCTACCCCGAGGCCTCCGAGCCCGGTGGCCGGCCGTACTTCCACCTGTCCGCCGGCCCCGGCGCCACGCTGACCGACCGGGTCACCGTGGCCAACAAGACCGCCGCCCCGCTGACCTTCCGGCTGTACGCGGCCGACGCGTACAACACCGAGCGGGACGGCGGCTTCGCCGTACGGTCCCCCGACGAGCCCCGGCGCGGGGTCGGCGCCTGGGCGGTGCCCGACCGGGAGCGGGTCACGGTCCCCGCGCACGGCGAGGTCACCGTCCCCTACACCCTGACCGTCCCGCCCGACGCCGAGCCCGGGGACCACGCCGGGGCCCTGGTCGCGCTGGACGAGCGGGTGGAGCGGGCCACCGCCGGCGGGGGCGCCGCGGTGGGCGTCCGGCGGGCCGTCGGCGCCCGGATCCACCTGCGGGTCACCGGCCCGACCGTGCCCGCGCTGGCTGTGGAGGACGTCACCTGGTCGGCGGACGCGCCCCTGGTCCCCGGCACCGGCGAGAGCACCGCTGTCATCGCGTACACCCTGCACAACACCGGCAACGTCACCCTCTCCCCGCAGGCCGCCCTCAGGGCCGAGGGCCTGTTCGGGCGCACGCTCCTCACCCGCGAGCTGCGCGGTGTCCCCTCCGAGCTGCTGCCGCGGCAGCGCATCCGCCTCACCGCCCGCTGGGCCGGCGCACCCCGGCTGGAGTGGGGCGAGGTCACCGTGACCGCCACCGCCCGGGATGTCCGCGCGTCAGGCGGGGCCTCCTTCCTCGCGCTGCCGTGGCTCGTCGTGCTGGTCGCCGCCGCCGTCCTCATGGCGGCCGCCGGGGCGCTGCTCCGGCTGCGGTACGTCCGACGCCCGGCGATCGGGGAGAATGGCCCCCATGAGCGCTCGTAACCCTGAAACCGAAACCGCCCACCGGGCCGGCTTCGCCTGCTTCGTCGGCCGTCCCAACGCGGGCAAGTCCACCCTCACGAACGCTCTGGTCGGGCAGAAGGTGGCCATCACCTCCAACCGTCCGCAGACCACCCGGCACACCGTGCGCGGCATCGTGCACCGGCCGGAGGCGCAGCTCGTCCTGGTCGACACCCCCGGCCTGCACAAGCCCCGCACCCTCCTGGGCGAGCGGCTCAACGACGTCGTGCGCACGACCTGGGCCGAGGTCGACGTGATCGGCTTCTGCCTGCCCGCCGACCAGAAGATCGGCCCCGGCGACCGGTTCATCGCCAAGGAGCTCGCCGGGATCAAGAAGACCCCGAAGGTCGCCATCGTCACCAAGACCGACCTGGTCGACTCCAAGGCCCTCGCCGAGCAGCTCATCGCGATCGACCGGCTCGGCCGGGAGCTCGGCTTCGAGTGGGCGGAGATCGTCCCCGTGTCGGCCGTGGGCGACCAGCAGGTCCAGCTCCTCGCCGACCTGCTCGTCCCGCTGCTGCCCGAGTCCCCGCCGCTCTACCCCGAGGGTGACCTCACCGACGAGCCGGAGCAGGTCATGGTGGCCGAGCTGATCCGTGAGGCGGCGCTGGAGGGCGTCCGGGACGAGCTGCCGCACTCGATCGCGGTGGTGGTGGAGGAGATGCTGCCCCGCGAGGACCGCCCGGCCGACAAGCCGCTGCTGGACATCCACGCCAACCTCTACATCGAGCGGCCGAGCCAGAAGGGCATCATCATCGGCCCCAAGGGCAGCCGCCTGAAGGAGGTCGGCACCAAGTCCCGCAAGCACATCGAGGCCCTGCTGGGCACGCCGGTCTTCCTCGACCTCCACGTGAAGGTCGCCAAGGACTGGCAGCGCGACCCCAAGCAGCTGCGCAAGCTCGGTTTCTGAAGCCCGTCCTCCGGACCGGACCGCGCGAACCCGGCGCGATCCGGACCACGGGCCCCGGCGGCCGCCCGGCGCTACGCACCCTCCCGCAGCACCCGGCTCACCAGCTCCCGCTGCGCCTCCGACAGGCACGGGTCCGCGCAGTGCACCGTGCGGCCGTCGACCGTGATCGTGTAGCGGAAGCCGTCCGGCACGCCGCCGGCGGGCGCGACCCCGCCCGCGGCGAGCGCCGCCTCCGCCAGGACGTGCCACTCCGCGGCGTCGCGGCGGCCCGAGGTGTTCACCTCGGCCCGCCGCTCGATGCCCGCGAAGCCGCCCGTGCGCGTCACCCGAATCCGCATGGGCCCTGTCTACTCCGTCGGCACGCCCACCGTCGACCACGCCTTGACCACGGCGTCGTGCTCCGCGCCGCCCGCGCCGTACCGTTCGCCCGCCGCCGCGACCGACAGGCGGGCGAAGTCCTTGAAGTCCGCGTCCACCGCGAGTCCGCCGCCGGTCAGCACGTCGTACCAGATCCGCCCCGCCCGTTCCCAGGCGTTGCCGCCCAGCCGGGTGGCGACGAGGTAGAACGCGTGGTTCGGGATGCCCGAGTTGATGTGCACGCCGCCGTTGTCGGAGCCCGTGTGCACGTAGTCGTCCATCGTCGCCGGCTGCGGGTCCTTGCCGAGGACGTCGTCGTCGTACGCCGTGCCCGGGGCCTTCATCGAGCGCAGCGCCACGCCCTGTACCTCCTCCGCCAGCAGCCCGGCCCCGATCAGCCAGTCGGCCTGCTCCGCCGTCTGCTGCAGCGTGTACTGCTTGACCAGGGAGCCGAACACGTCGGACATCGACTCGTTGAGCGCGCCGGACTGGCCGAAGTACGCCAGGTTCGCGGTGTACTGCGTGACGCCGTGCGCCAGCTCGTGGCCGATGACGTCCACCGCGACGGTGAAGTCCACGAAGATGCGGCCGTCGCCGTCGCCGAAGACCATCCGGTCGCCGTTCCAGAAGGCGTTGTTGTAGTCCCGGTCGTAGTGGACGGTCGCGTCGAGCGGCAGCCCGGAGCCGTCGATCGAGTTGCGCCCGTAGGCGTCGCGGAACAGCTCGAAGGTCGCGCCGAGGCCGGCGTACGCGCGGTTGACGGTCGCGTCCTGCGTCGGCTCCTCGCCCTCGCCGCGGACCTTCCGGCCCGGCAGCCTGGTCCTGTGCCCGGCGTCGTAGATCGTGCGCCGTGGTTTGTCGAGGGGCGCGTCCGCCGCCAGCGGCACGGGAGTGGCGCCGACCACCGTGGTCAGGCGGCGTGCGGTGCGGTTGGCGGCGTCGGCGACGAGGGTGCGGCGCGCGGCCGCGGCGATCGCGGGGTCGGCGGCGCGGCTGAGCCGGTCCAGCAGGTGGGGCGGCACGATCGTGCAGTGCACGGGAGCAGGCATGGCAGTCATGTTCCGCAATGTGGCAGCGCGTCACCGAGCTGTCACTACCTGCGACCACGATTGATGAAAAGGAGTGATAGGTCAGGTTTCGGGGTTGGCGGACGGAATCCCGCATACTGAAACGGACCCCGCGCCCACCGTGTCCCTCGGCTAGGCTGCTGCACATCATGCGTTTCGGGCTGCTTCTCCTTAGCTGCCGCGGCGAGGGCCTGTAGTCGTAGGCCGACCCCCTCCCCGCGGAGTCTGGTGCTGCTTCGACCCAGTCGGCCTTCCCCGTAGCAGGACACCCCAGGAGCCCTACGCAATGACCCAGTCACAGTGGATCGGCCGCCCCACGCCCGTCACCAACGCGACGCACCTCCAGAAGCCGTCCGGGATGCCCGTCCACAAGTACGGCCCGTACGAGGCCGTCGACATCCCCGACCGCACCTGGCCCGACCGGCGCATCACCAAGGCGCCCCGCTGGCTCTCCACCGACCTGCGCGACGGCAACCAGGCGCTGATCGACCCGATGAGCCCGGCCCGCAAGCGCGAGATGTTCGACCTGCTGGTGCGCATGGGCTACAAGGAGATCGAGGTCGGCTTCCCCTCCTCCGGCGAGACCGACTTCGCGTTCGTACGCTCCATCATCGAAGAGGGCGCGATCCCCGAGGACGTGACGATCTCCGTCCTGACCCAGGCCCGCGAGGACCTGATCGAGCGGACCGTGGAATCCCTGCGCGGCGCCCACCGGGCCACGGTGCACCTGTACAACGCCACCGCGCCCGTCTTCCGCCGGGTCGTCTTCCGCGGCTCCAAGGACGACATCAAGCAGATCGCGGTCGACGGCACCCGTCTGGTGATGGAGTACGCCGACAAGATCCTGGGCGACGAGACCACCTTCGGTTACCAGTACAGCCCCGAGATCTTCACGGACACCGAGCTGGACTTCGCCCTGGAGGTCTGCGAGGGCGTCATGGACGTCTGGCAGCCCGAGGAGGGCCGCGAGATCATCCTGAACCTGCCCGCGACGGTGGAGCGCTCGACGCCCTCCACGCACGCGGACCGCTTCGAGTGGATGTCGCGCAACCTGTCGCGCCGCGAGCACATCTGCCTGTCGGTCCACCCGCACAACGACCGCGGCACGGCGGTGGCGGCGGCCGAGCTGGCGATCATGGCCGGGGCCGACCGCATCGAGGGCTGCCTGTTCGGCCAGGGCGAGCGCACCGGCAACGTCGACCTGGTCACCCTGGGCATGAACCTGTTCTCGCAGGGCGTGGACCCGCAGATCGACTTCTCACAGATCGACGAGATCCGCCGCACCTCCGAGTACTGCAACCAGATGGAGGTCCACCCGCGCCACCCCTACGCGGGCGACCTGGTCTACACCGCCTTCTCCGGCTCCCACCAGGACGCCATCAAGAAGGGGTTCGACGCGATGGAGGCCACCGCGGCCGCCGCCGGCAGGACGGTCGACGAGATCACCTGGGAGGTCCCGTACCTGCCGATCGACCCCAAGGACGTCGGCCGGTCGTACGAGGCGGTCATCCGCGTCAACTCGCAGTCCGGCAAGGGCGGCATCGCGTACGTCCTGAAGAACGACCACAAGCTGGACCTGCCGCGCCGGATGCAGATCGAGTTCTCCCGGATCATCCAGGCGAAGACCGACGCCGAGGGCGGCGAGGTCACGCCGAAGGACATCTGGGCGGTCTTCCGGGACGAGTACCTGCCGAACCCGGAGAACCCGTGGGGCCGCATCCAGCTGCGCTCCGGCCAGACCACGACCGACAAGGACGGCACGGACACGCTGACCGTCGAGGCGGTCGTCGACGGCGCGGACGTCGTCCTGACCGGCTCCGGCAACGGCCCGATCTCGGCGTTCTTCGACGCCCTGGCCGGCATCGGCGTCGACGCCCGCCTGCTGGACTACCAGGAGCACACGATGAGCGAGGGCGCGTCCGCCCAGGCCGCCTCCTACATCGAATGCGCCATTGATGGAAAGGTGCTGTGGGGCATCGGCATCGACGCCAACACCACCCGAGCCTCGCTGAAGGCGGTCATCTCGGCCGTGAACCGCTCCGCGCGCTGATCCGTCCGGTACCCCGGCCCCGAACCCCGTCCGCCGCGAGCGGTCGGGGTTCGGCCATGTCCCGTGGCGTTCTCTGGACGGGGTACTGACGCGGCATCACTGATGTGGCTAACATCACGCCCACGCGGCAAGGTGGCCGTGGCGGTGCCTCCCGTGTCCGAAGGGCTGCGGGGGATTCATGGAGGTGCGACGTGCTGCCAGCACGAGGATCACGCGGCCGGAAACTGCGCATCTGCTCCATCTCGACCACGTGGAACACGATCGGCGACGGCGAGTTCTTCTGCCCCGGCTGCGGCGGGGACCGCAACTACCGGCGCCGTACCGGCCGCCGCCGCTTCACTCTTTTCGGTGTTCCGCTGCTGCCGCGCGGCGACGCCGGGCCCGTCATCGAGTGCGCGGCCTGCCACACCCACTTCGGCACGGACGTCCTCGACCACCCCACCACCGCCCGCTTCTCGGCGATGCTGCGGGACGCGGTCCACACCGTCGCCCTCGCCGTCCTCGCGGCCGGCGGCGTCTCGTCCCGTACGGTCCTGCAGACCGCGGTCTCGGCGGTCCGCGCGGCCGGGTACGAGGACTGCACGGCCGACAGCCTCACCTCCCTCATCGAGGCGCTCGAGGCCGACACGGGCCGCTTCGTCACCGACGCCGACGGGCCCTGCGGCGCGGCGCTCGCCATCGAGCTGCACGAGGCCCTCGAACCGCTCTCGCCGCACCTGGCGCCAGCGGGCCGCGAGTCGATCCTGCTGCAGGGCGCGCGGATCGCCCTCGCGGACGGCGCGTACAGCCAGGAGGAGCAGGACGTGCTGACGACCGTCGGCAACGCCCTGCAGCTGTGCCCCGACGACACCGCACGGCTGATGGAGTCGGCGCGGACGCCGTTCTAGACCCGCCCGGCGCCGAGCGTCCCGGCGTGTCGCCTGCCCGCCCGGTGCCGCGCTGACGGACGCTGGGCGGATGCTGGTACTGGGACGGTCGCAGGTCGAGCAGGTGCTCGACATGGACGCGCTGATCGACGGGCTCGGCCCGGCGATGGTGGATCTGAGCGAGGGGCGGGCGTCGGTGCCCGACCGGGTGGCCGCCGTCGTGCCGGAGCGGGACGGGTTCCTGGCCGCGATGCCGGGGTACGTGCCGTCGGCCGGCGTGCTGATGAGCAAGCTCGTCTCGCTGTTCCCGCACAACGCCGGGACACCGCTGCCGACGCACCAGGCGCTGATCGCCGTGTTCGACCCGGAGACGGGGCGGCCCGTCGCGCTGCTGGACGGCACCGTCATCACCGCGGCCCGCACAGCCGCCGCCTCGGCGCTGTCGGCGCGGCTGCTGGCCCGCGAGGACGCCGCGGTGCTGGCGGTGCTGGGCACCGGGGTGCAGGCGCGGACGCACGCCCGGGCGATGTGCCGGGTGCGGCCGATCCGGCAGGTGCGGGTGGCCGGGCGGGACGCGGTGCGGGCGGGGGTGGTGGCCGAGGAGATGTCCGCGGAGCTCGGCGTGGAGGTGGTGGCGGCACCGCACTACGCGTCGGCGCTCGACGGCGCGGACGTGGTGGCCGCGGCCACGCACAGCGTCGACCCGGTCGTACGGCGGGAATGGCTGACGCCCGGCGTGCACATCGCGTCCGTCGGGTTCAACCAGGGCGGCCGGGAGGTCGACGACGCCACCGTCGCCGAGGCGCTGGTGTGCGTGGAGTCGCGGCGGGCGGTCCTCGCGCCCTTCCCGGCCGGGAGCAACGACCTGCTGTTCCCGATCCGGGACGGCGTCATCACCCGGGAGCACATCCACGCCGAGCTGGGCGAGCTCCTCAACGGCAGCAGGTCCGGGCGTGATTCGGCCGACCAGATCACCCTGTACAAGTCGGTCGGCGTGGCGGTCCAGGACGCCGCGGCGGCCGGGCTCGTCGTCGCGGCAGCGCGGGAACGGGGAGTCGGGGACGAGATCCGGTTCGCCTGATCCCCGCTCACCGTCGCCGGGACCGGCGCACCCCGGCCCGTCCCGGTGCCGGGGCGCGCGAGGCGGCGGGGCGCCCCGCGCACCTGCGTGCGCCGGCGCCCGGCCTCCTCGGGTCAGTGCTCCGCGCTCGCGCGCAGCATCCCCTCGCGCTCGACGATCTTCACGCGCTCGCGGCCCTCGGCCTCGCCCAGGGCGCGCTCGGCGGCGTCGAGCCGGTACCAGCCCTCCCAGGTCGTGTACTCCACGCCCTTGCCGCGCAGGAAGTCGACGACCGCGTCCTCGTCCGGCGCGTCCGGCGTGAGCAGCCGGCCCTCGCGGTGGTCCTCCAGCAGGTGGGCGACCGTCTCGTTGGCGTCGCCCTTGGTGTGCCCGATCAGGCCGATGGGGCCGCGGCGGATCCAGCCGGTGACGTACGTGGACGGCATGGGCTCGTCGCCCTCCATCACGCGGCCGCCCTCGTCCGGGACCGTGCCGGAGGCGGCGTCCCAGGGCAGCTTGGGCAGCTCGTCGGAGAGGTAGCCCACCGCGCGGTAGACCGCCTGGACGTCCCAGGTGGTGAACTCGCCGGTGCCCTTCACATTGCCGGTGCCGTCCAGCTCGGTGCGCTCGGTGCGCAGGCCGGTGACCCTGCCGTCCTCGCCGACGATCTCGCTCGGCGACTCGAAGAAGTGCAGGAACAGCTTGTGCGGCCGGTCGCCGACGTCGCGGATCGCCCAGTTCTCCAGGGTCTTGGCGACCATGTCGACCTGCTTGTTGGAGCGCCGCTGCTCGATGGAGCCCTCGTCGTAGTCGATGTCCTCGGGGTTGACGATGACCTCGATGGTGGGGGAGTGGTCCAGCTCGCGCAGCTCCATCGGGCTGAACTTCGCCTGGGCCGGGCCGCGGCGCCCGAAGACGTGGATCTCCCGCGCCTTGTTCGCCCGGAGTCCTGCGTGGACGTTCGGCGGGATCTCGGTCGGCAGCAGCTCGTCGGCGGTCTTGGCGAGGATGCGGGCGACGTCCAGCGCGACGTTGCCGACGCCGAGCACCGCGACCTTCTCGGCCTCCAGCGGCCAGGTGCGCGGCACGTCCGGGTGCCCGTCGTACCAGGAGACGAAGTCGGCGGCGCCGTACGAGCCGTCGAGGTCGACGCCCGGGATCCGCAGCTCGCGGTCCGCCGTCGCGCCCGTGGAGAAGATCACCGCGTCGTAGAAGGCGCGCAGGTCGTCCAGGGTGATGTCGGACGGGTAGTCGACGTTGCCGAAGAGACGTATCTGCGGCTTGTCGAGCACCTGGTGCAGGGCGGTGATGATGCCCTTGATCCGCGGGTGGTCCGGCGCCACGCCGTACCGGATGAGGCCGAACGGCGCCGGCATCCGCTCGAAGAGGTCGATGGAGACCCCCGGGTCGGAGGCGGCCTCGGACTTCAGCAGCGCGTCGGCGGCGTAGATCCCGGCGGGGCCGGCACCGACGATCGCGACCCGCAGAGGGCGGGGCATGAGGATTCCCTTCGAGCGGTGAATGAGCTCAACTGCGGTGGCACGTGATGCCACTGCACACCGCACTCTAAGTAAGGCCACCCTCACCTCGGTACCCGCCCCCCGCCTATGACCCCATAAGCGCGACTTATGGGGTCTATGGCCTCCCCGCATCGAAGGCGGCACGCTGGAGGTATGGACGGTGCCGCGGTCCGGGGCGCCAGGCTGATGAGCAGCTCCATCGCCGGGATGTCCCCGTGGATCGTCTTCTCGCTCCTGGCCGGCCCCGGCCGCTATCTGGCGGCCGGGGCGCTCGCCCTCGCGGTGGCGGTCCTGCTCGTCCTGGTCCGCGCCCGCCCGGTCTTCCTGGAGCTGGCCGGCCTCGTCTTCTTCGCCGCCCTGACCGTGACCGGCATGGTCGCCGCCCCCGGCGCGCTGCGCTGGCTGGAGACGTACGGGGACGAAGTGGCCGACCTGTCCCTGGTGGTGCTCGCCGGTGCCTCGCTCGCGGCCCGGGCGCCGCTGACGATCCCGTACGCCCGCAGGACGGTGCCCCGGGAGTTCTGGCACACGCCCGACTTCCTGCGTACCGCCTCCGTCATCACCGCGGCCTGGGCCCTCGCCTTCCTGGCTGCGGCCGTCGCCGGCGGCGTGGGCGACCTGGTGCTGCACAACCCGGACAACCTGTGGACCGGCTGGATCATCCAGGTCTCGGCCCTCGTCACGGCCATGCGCTTCACCGAGTGGTACCCGGCGGTCGTCCGGGCCCGGCTCGATCCGTCCCACCCCGGGCCGCGCGTGTCGAGCCTGCTGATGCCGTTCGTCGGGCTGCTCATCCCGATGGGGGTCGTCGTCCTGCTCTTCGACGCCGCCCCCCGCTGGTTCGCGGTCGCCCTGATGGTGGTGGGCGTGGTGCTGGCGCGGGCGCTGCGGAAGGAAGTGGCGATCGAGGAACAGCGCGGGGCGCGGCGGGACCTGAAGTAGGGCTTCCGGTGGTCCGCGCCGATGCCCCCGTGCCCGCGGCAGGGGCGGGCTCAGGCCGTCAGGGCCTGCTGCTCCTCGTCCGGCGACTCCGCGCACGCCGCGGCCAGCTCGTCCAGGGACATCCCCAGGGCCGCGGCCAGCGCCGCCACCGTGAAGAACGCCGGGGTGGGCGCCCGCCCGGTCTCGATCTTCCGCAGCGTCTCCGCGGACACCCCCGCCGCCGCCGCGACCTCCACCATGCTGCGTTCGCCGCGCGCCCGACGCAGCAGCGCGCCGAACCGCTCGCCGCGCTGCCGTTCCCACGGGGTCAAGGGGGTCCTCACCATGACCGTGATACTAATGCCGTGATATCTATACCGGTATAAGAATTGGTCGCAAGAGATCGGGTGGGGAGTCACGGCATGGTGGAGATCAAGACGGACACGGCGCTGGAGGCGATGCGTGAGGCGGGACGCGTGGTGGCCCACGCCCTCACCGCGGTCCGGGAGGCCGCCGGGGTCGGGGTGTCCCTCGCGGAACTCGACGAGGTGGCCCGGGCGGTGCTGGCCGCGGCCGGTGCCCGCTCCCCGTTCCTCGGCTACCGGCCGTCGTTCGCACCCACGCCCTTCCCCGCGGTGATCTGCACCTCGGTCAACGACGCCGTCGTCCACGGCATCCCCACCGGCCACCGGCTGCGCGACGGCGACCTCGTCAGCGTCGACTGCGGCGCGACGCTGGACGGCTGGTCCGGCGACGCCGCCATCAGCTTCACCGTCGGTACGCCCCGCCCCGGGGACCCGGAGCTGATCGACGCGACGCGGCGCGCCCTGGACGCCGGCATCGCCGCCGCCGTCCCCGGCAACCGCATCGGCGACATCTCGCACGCCATCGGCACCGTCGCCGCGGCCGCGGGCTGCGGCATGCCGGCCGACTTCGGCGGCCACGGCATCGGCCGCCGCATGCACGAGGACCCGCACGTCCCCAACCGGGGCCGCCCCGGGCGCGGCTTCCCCCTGCGCCACGGCCTGGTCCTCGCCATCGAGCCGATGCTCATGGCGGGCGGCCGCGACGCGTACCGCGCCGACCCCGACGGCTGGACCCTGCGCACCGCCGACGGCAGCCGGGCGGCCCACATCGAGCACACGGTCGCGATCACGAAGGACGGCCCCCGGATCCTCACCCTGCCCTGACGGTTCAGGCGCCCGGCGGCGCCGCCCGCGGCTCGTCCGCCGCCGCGCAGAGGGTCTCCACGAAGGCGCGCACCCGCGCGGTGTCGCCGCCGGCCGGCCACAGCAGTCCGTACTCGACCGGGGGCGCGTCCCGGAACGGCACCCACACGACGTCCGGCCTGGCGTAGTAGCGCTCGGCGCGCGCACAGGAGGGCGACACCCCCTTGCCCGCGCCGACCAGCGCCAGCACCTCCGGCCAGTAGGTGGCGGCCGGTCCCTGGGTGATGGGCGCCCCGGCCGGGGTCCGCCGCGGGTAGTGGAAGTCGAGCCAGTAGTGCGGCATGTCCCCGCACAGCGTCACCAGGGTCGTCCGGGCGAGGTCCTCGACCGACACCGACGCATGGGCCGCAAGCGGGTGCCCCCGGGGCACGATCAGCACCCGGCGCTCGGCGAACAGCACCGGGCCGGCGGTGAGGTCGGGTTCGTCGTGCGGCCGCTCGGTCAGCTGGAGGTCCACCTCGCCCCCGCGGACCGGCCCGAAGGGGTCGAAGAGCTGCACTTCCCTGATCCGGACCTCGCAGTCCGGGTACTGGAGGTGGAAGGTGTCGGCGGCCCGCAGGATGAGCTCGGCCGCCATGGGGCTGGAGTAGCCCACGATCAGCACACCGGTGATCCCGCGCCCCGCGGAGACCGCCCGCGCGACCGCGCGCTGGATCTGCCGGTGGGCGGGGAGCAGGTCGTCCCGCAGCTGCCTGCCCACCTCCGTCAGCGCCACGTGCCGGCTTGTGCGCTCGAACAGCGGCACGCCGATGCGCCGCTCCAGCTTCTTGATCGTCTGGCTGACCCGGCCCTGCGCCAGCCCCAGCCGCTCCGACGTCCGCCGGAAGTGCAGCTCCTCGGCCAGCGTCAGGAACGTCTCGATCTCATGCCGCTCCACCGCCGCTCCCGGTTGGTGAGTGTGGATCACCGATCGTAGAACAGTTCACTCTTGATCCACCGGGCCCGCAGGCCGAACATGGACCTGTCAACCGGATCCCCACCCGCTGACCGCGCCATGCATGACCCGCGCCCCCGCCCCGCCGGCGGGGGCGCACCCGCTTCCGGGGCGGCGGAACAGGACTGACAGATCATCACCGCCATGCTTATGATGCCCGGGATGAAGACCTTCTCCTCGTACGGATTGGGGGAATCGTCCGCGCAAGGTGAGTGCTGATGGCACCTCACTTCGCGCACACGATTCCGACCCGCCTGTTGATGTGGCAGCGCGTACGCGAGTACGCCGTGCCCCTGTCCATGATCGAGACCGCGACCGCACGGCGTGCGGCCGGTGACTGGGCCGGCGCCTGCGCCGCCGCCCGCATCGATGCCGACCTCGATCCACGCGCCGTGCGCGACCGCCACGGCACCGAGCTCGCCGCCCGCCTCACAGCGGACCTGCGCCGGCTGGCGCCGGATCTGCTCCGCTGGCACATGCCCCGGATCGCCCCCGACGGGCGGCTCCGGCCCGGCCTCACGATCACCCTGGCCCGCTACCGGACGTCCGGTGCCGCACCTCTGCACCTGGTGGTGCGGACCCCGCCGGCCCGGGCGGACGCCGGACAGCGGATGTCCCTGGCGCTGTGGGAGGGCTCCGGCACCACCGGGCACGGACCGCACCCGCACCCGCACCCCGACCGGCGTTTCCGGCTCGACCTGCACCGGCACCTCTGGGACGCCGGGTGCAGCGGCGACCTGACGCGGCGGTGCGGTGCGGACCGCGGGCCGTACACCACGGCTCCGCCGGGCCTCCCCAACCTGCCGGACCGGCCCGGCGGTCACGACGACGTGTGGGCGTGGTCGCGGTGGGCCGCCGAGGCCGAACTGCTGCTGCGGGCCGAGGGGCTGCCCCGCGGGGCCTTCACGGTGCGGCTCGGGGCGCGCAGCCGCGCGGTGCTCGAACTCGTCGCCCCCGACGACAGCCACGCGCCGGTGTTCCGGCCCCTGCGGGAGGAACTGCCGCCGCAGCGGGTCGCGGAGCTGCCGGTGCTGCCGGAGGCGGCGGCCCGGGTCCTCCCGGACCTGGAACTGCTGCGCGCGGGGCTCGTCACGGCCGACCGGCTGCACCCGCTCGTCGCCGCCGCTCTGACGGGGCCGGGCGCGGCGGCGCTGCCCGGCGCGGCACCGCACGCCCGCAGCGCCCCCGCCCCCGCCTCCGGTGACCCGCACCGGGTGGAGTGCCGGGGCGAGGTCCACCGGATCGCGCTGCGGGACGGGGTGCTCACGGCGGTCGACCACGACCCGGCCCAACTCCGGCGCGAGGAGCTCCTCGTGGCGTTCGGCGGCCCGCCGCTGCCCTGCCTGCGCGCGATCGACGCGGTGCACCGTGACCCGGAGGCCCTGCCCGCGGTCCGGGAGCGGCTCGGCCACGGCGACGTCGCCGGGGCGCTGGCCGTGGTCGAAGCGCTGCTCGGGCCCGCGGCGGTCCTCCGTGACGGGCCGCTCAAGGAGGCACTGGAGTCGGCCGCGGCCCGCCGCGTCGACCACGGGCTGTTCCGCGCGGGACTCGTCCCCGTGCACCCCGCCGCCGGTACGGGGGAAAGCGGCGCGGGAGGCGGCGGGGCCTCGGGCGCGGGCCGCGTCGAGCCGGGCCACCGCCCCCGGCTCGACCGCCGCACGCCTCTCGTCCTGCGCCGCAAGCGCGGCATGCGGGCCCGGCCCCGCACCGGCCTGACCCTCTGACCCCCCCCGTTGACCCGCCGGCCTGCTGACCCGGTGACCCGTTGACCCGCCGGCCTGCTGAGCGGGCCTCCGGCCGACCCGTACGTACGCCGTCCGGGCGGCCGGCCGGCCCCTCCGATCCTGCCCGTTCGCCTTCCGTGCCCCGCCCGCGCGCACGCGCCGCACGCCCATGACCTCCCGGGACGGGCCGACCCGTCCCCCTCCGACACACACCCAGGTGATCACCCATGACCTCCGGCACCCTCCTGCCCGCCGCCCCCTCCGCTCCCGCCCCCGCCGCTCCCGCCGGCGCTTCGCCGGCCGGCAGCCGGCTCGCCCTCGCCGGCGACCTGCTGGCCCTCCTGCGCACCACCACCACCGAGCCGCGCCCCGACGAGCAGCTCGAAGCGCTCACCCTCGCCGTCGCGGCCGACCTGCCCGTGCTGCTGTGGGGTGAGCCGGGCATCGGCAAGACCGCGGCCCTGACGCAGCTCGCCGCCTCCCTCGACCTGCCGCTGACCACCGTGATCGCCAGCGTCCACGAGCCGACCGACTTCTCCGGGCTGCCCGTCGTGGGCGACGACCCGGAGGTACTCGGCGTGCCGATGGCACCCCCTCAGTGGGCCGTGGAGCTCGTACGGGCCGGGCGGGGGCTGCTCTTCCTGGACGAACTGTCCACCGCCACCCCGGCCGTCCAGGCCGCACTGCTCCGGGTCGTCCTGGAGCGCAGGGTCGGGTCGCTGCAACTGCCGCCCGGGGTGCGCATCGTGGCCGCCGCCAATCCGCGCGCGTCGGCGGCGGACGGGTGGGAGCTGAGCCCGCCGCTGGCCAACCGGTTCGTGCACCTGTACTGGGTGCACGACCGGGAGGTGGTGGTGCGCGGGCTGGGCGGGGTCTGGCCCCGTGCGGAGCTGCCCCGGCTGGCACCGGAGCGGCTGACGGAGGCGGTGGCCTTCGCCCGGCGCGCGGTCTGCGGCTTCCTGGAGGCCCGGCCGACGCTGATCCACCGGCTGCCGACCTCCGAGACGCGGCGCGGCGGTGCCTGGCCCTCGCCGCGCAGCTGGGAGGCCGCGCTGACCCTGCTCGCTTTCGGCACGGCGGCCGGCGTCTCCCGGGAGGTGCTGGCGCTGCTGGTGCGGGGGGCGGTCGGGGACGGGCCCGGGCTCGAACTCCTCGCGCACCTGGACCGGATGGACCTGCCGGACCCCGAGACGCTGCTGGCCGATCCCGCCGCCGCCGAGCTGCCGGAGCGGGGCGACCTGCGCCAGGCCGCGCTGGAGGCGGTGGTCGCCGCCGTCGGGGCCCGCCCCGAACGGGCGCGGTGGGAGGCCGGCTGGGCCGTCCTCGTCCGGGCGCTGGAGACCGGCGCCGCCGACCTGCTGGTCGCCCCGGCCACGGCGCTGGCCGCGCTGCGGCGCGACGACTGGGAGGTGCCGGAGGCCGTGGAGCGGCTGACGTCGGTGGTGGGCCTGGCCCGGCGCGCCGACCGGTCGGTGGAGCGGGCCGCGGCCGCCGCCGGCTCCCGGCGCACGGTGGCGGGCCGATGACCGGCCCCGCCAAGCGCCCGGGGCCACGGCCGCTGCCCCGCCCGATGCTCCCGCCCGCACCGCCGCGCCCGGCACGGGCCGGCGTGCCCGGCCCGCCGGCCGCCCCCGGCGGGCCGCACGACCGGCCCGGCCTCCGGCTGGACAGGGAGAAGCTGCTGGCCGCCCGGCTGCACGCGGTCAAGGTCCGCCCCTACCTGGCCGCCGCCCTCTTCGCGCTGCACGTGGTGGAGGACCGCTCGGTGCCGACGATGGCGGTGGACGCGCACTGGCGCTGCTACGTCTCACCCGGCTTCGTGGAGCGCACCCCGGTGGGCGACCTGGCGGGCGTCTGGGTGCACGAGGTCTCCCACCTGCTGCGCGACCACCACGGACGTGGCGAGCGGTGGGCGCGGGAGCACGACGAGCACGGGCCGGGCGAGCGGCTGCGCCGGAACATCGCCGCCGACTTCGAGATCAACGACGACATCTACGGTGACGGCCTGCCCCGGCCCGCCGGAGCGGTGCTGCCGTCGCTGCTGCGGCTGCCCGAGGGACTGCTCATGGAGGAGTACCTGCGTACGGCGTCGATGTCCGGGCTCACCGCCGACCTGGCCTGGCTGGACTGCGGCAGCGGCGCCGACGGGCACCACCGGCCGTGGGAGCTGGAACCCGACGGAGCGCACGGGCTGAGCCGCCAGCAGCAGGACGCGGTCCGCTTCCGGGTCGCCGAGGGCATCAAGGGCCGGCCGGGCGAGGCTCCGGACGGGTGGCGCCGGTGGGCGGAGGAGGCGTTCCATCCGCCGCAGCCGTGGCGCCAGTTGCTCGGGGCGGCGGTCCGCTCGGCGGCCGGTGCGCCCGGAGCGGGCGAGAACCACACCTTCCGCCGCCCGTCCCGGCGCTCGGCCGCCGTCCCCGGCGTGGTGCTGCCGAGCCTGCGCCGTACGCCGCCCCGGGTCTGCGTCGTGATCGACACCTCCGGGTCGGTGAGCGACGCCGAGCTGGGCAGCGCCCTGCTGGAGGTGGCGGCGATCTCGCGGGCGGTGGGCGGCCGGCGCGACCTGGTCTCGGTGATCTCCTGTGACGCGGCGGCCGGAGTCGCCGTCCCGCTGTGCCGGGCCGAGAACATCGAGCTGATCGGCGGCGGAGGGACGGACCTCCGCTCCGGTTTCGACCGCGCCCTGCGCTCGCGGCCCCGCCCGGACGTGATCGTCGCCCTGACGGACGGCCAGACCCCGTGGCCCTCGGCGCAGCCGCCCTGCCGCACGGTCGTCGGTCTCTTCCCCCGCCCCGCCCGCGCCGTGGACGAGGAGGACCCCGATTACGTCCCGGACGCCCCGCCGCCGTGGGCGCGCGTCGTCACCATCAGCTGAGCGGGCCGTGACCGAGGCTGCGCACGAAGGTCTGCCACGCCGGTCCCGTGACCATGAGCACGGGACCGGCCGGGTCCTTGCTGTCCCGCACGGGGACGAGACCGGGCACGTCGTCGCGGACTTCGACGCAGTCGCCACCTTCGCCGTTGCTGTACGAACTCTTGCGCCAGGGGGCGGCGCCGGGGAAGCCGTACGCCACCTCGACGCAGTTGCCGCCCTCGCCGTTGCTGTAGGAGCTCTTGCGCCAGCGGGCGGTGCTCAGGTCGTACTCGCGCATGGTCTGTAGTCCTCAGCCGCCGACTCGATCAGGGCCAGGGACGCCTCCGGCGACAACGCGGCGACCCTGACCAGATCGTAGGCGCGCTGTGCCCGCTTCACCACCACCGGATCGTCCAGCAATGAACCCGAAAACGACGTCTCCGTATACGCGGTGGGAGGCGCGTCCTCGAACTCCATCAGGCGTAGAGATCCGTCCATGGAGGCGTGCGCTCCTGCCGTGCGGGGGAGCACCGTCACCAGCGCGGTGCGCTCGCGCGCCAGCGCCGCGATGTGCTCCAGCTGCACCGCCATCGCCCCCGGGCCGCCCACCGGGACGCGCAGCACGTTCTCGTGCAGGGTCACCCAATACTCGGGCCGTGTAGCGTCCGTGAGGATCCGCGCCCGTTCCAGCCGGGCGGTCACCTTCTCCTCCACGTACTCCTCGGGGACGAACGGATTGGCCGCGACCGTGACCGCCCGCGCATACGCGGCCGTCTGCAGCAGCCCCGGCACCACCGTGGGGGCGAACTCGCAGATCCGCGTGGCGAGCGCCTCCAACTCCGCGACGGCCCGGAAATATTCCGCATACGGCGAACCATGGATCAGCTTCCGGCACATCCGCTCGAAAAAACCATCGGTTTGCAGCACTTCATCGATCCGCTGCGCCACGTCGATCTGCGGTTTCCGGATGGCCTGTTCGAATTGACCGATGTATCCGCCGGAGACGAACACCCGCTGGCCCAGCCCCTGTTGCGTCATTCCGGCGGCTTCCCGGCGGCGCTTGAGCTCCGTGCCGTAGAACTCCCATGCGGCCTGCCGTGACGACCCTGCTTTGGCCATGGATTAACTCCCCTGTGCAGCCGCGCGCTTGTAGCGCTCGCGCATCTGCCGATGTTACGGATGCGGCCCCACCATGGGGGCAGAAAGCGCGAAATGGATTCGGAAAGGACAGGGTCGGTGAAGGAAGAAGCGAAGCGGTCGTCGGCGGGAACCGTCGAAGTGGCGAAGGAGGCGGTGGCGGAATTGCGTGCGGCGCTCGAAAGGGTGGGAATCAAGCTTCCGTCCCTGGGGTTGGACCCCGTCACCTGTGTCGCGGAGCCGCCGCGGCCGCTGGTCGAGCTGGGACGTTGCACGGTGGAGACGGCACGCCGCCTGGCGGCCGTCCTGCCGGGGGAAGGGAGCCGGTGATGAACCTGCCGGTCGGGTCGTACGTGGTGGAGATCAGCAGCGGGCGCGTGGGGCGCGTGATGGGGCACGTGGGCCCCTACCTCCAGCTGAGACCCTTCGGGGGCGGGCGCGAGTGGGAGTGCCCGCCGGAGGGGGTGCGTCCGGCGACGGACTCGGAGCGGCTCAGAGCGGCGACGGCGTACGCGAACGCGCGCAGCCGCGGAGAGGTGCCGTGATGCTCCGGGGCCCGTCCGCCCCGCCGCCCCGGTCCGGTACGCCGGGCCCTTCCCGCGCTGCGGGGGACCGTGCCGCCCTCACCCGCCGCGTACGGGAGAATGGGCCCATGACCCTGTTCCGCGACGACGGCATCGTGCTGCGCACCCAGAAGCTCGGCGAGGCGGATCGCATCATCACGATCCTGACCCGCGGGCACGGGCGCGTGCGGGCCGTCGCCCGGGGCGTGCGGCGGACGAAGTCGAAGTTCGGGGCCCGGCTGGAGCCGTTCTCGCACGTCGACGTGCAGTTCTTCGCGCGGGGCAGCGAGCTCGTCGGGCGCGGACTGCCGCTGTGCACGCAGAGCGAGACCATCGCCCCGTACGGCAGCGGGATCGTCAGCGACTACGCCCGCTACACGGCGGGGACGGCCATGCTGGAGACCGCCGAGCGGTTCACCGACCACGAGGGCGAGCCGGCGGTCCAGCAGTACCTGCTGCTCATCGGCGCGCTGCGGACCCTCTCGCGCGGTGAGCACGCGCCGAACCTGATCCTCGACGCGTTCCTGCTGCGGTCCCTCGCGGTCAACGGCTACGCGCCGTCCTTCGAGGACTGCGCACGGTGCGGGATGCCCGGGCCGAACCGGTTCTTCTCGGTCGGGGCGGGCGGGGTCATATGCGGTGACTGCCGGGTGCCCGGCAGCGTCGTACCCTCTGCGGAGGCCGTAGGCCTGCTGAGCGCGCTGCTGACCGGGGACTGGGAGACGGCGGACGCGTGCGAGCCGCGCCACGTCCGGGAGGGGAGCGGACTGGTGTCCGCGTATCTGCACTGGCACCTGGAGCGGGGGCTGCGCTCCCTCCGGTACGTGGAGAAGTGAAGACGAGGAAGTAGGAGATGGAGCGCATGGCACGACGCGGATTCCTGGGCCGGTCCCGCCGCGACTACAAGCAGCCCGAGCCGCACCCGTCGGGCGCGCGCCCGCCGAAGATCCCCGGCGAACTGGTGCCCAAGCACGTGGCGATCGTCATGGACGGCAACGGCCGCTGGGCGAAGGACCGCGGCCTGCCGCGCACCGAGGGCCACAAGGTCGGCGCCGAGCGGGTGCTGGACGTGCTCCAGGGCGCCGTCGAGATGGGCGTCGGGTCGATCTCGCTGTACGCCTTCTCCACCGAGAACTGGAAGCGCTCGCCGGACGAGGTCCGCTTCCTGATGAACTTCAACCGGGACTTCATCCGCAAGACCCGCGACCAGCTCGACGAGCTGGGCATCCGGGTGCGCTGGGTGGGCCGCATGCCCAAGCTGTGGAAGTCGGTGGCCAGGGAGCTCCAGATCGCCCAGGAGCAGACCAAGGACAACGACCGGCTGACGCTGTACTTCTGCATGAACTA
The DNA here is from genome assembly GCF_044455245.1 of Streptomyces sp. NPDC051310. Classification (NCBI taxonomy): domain Bacteria; kingdom Bacillati; phylum Actinomycetota; class Actinomycetes; order Kitasatosporales; family Streptomycetaceae; genus Streptomyces; species Streptomyces sp. NPDC051310. The sequence goes on along the minus strand of NZ_JBITEO010000001.1, from coordinate 362,930 downwards.
CGGCGGGCGGGCGGAGCTCGCGGACGCCATGCAGAAGATCGCGGAGGACGTGAAGGCGGGGAAGCTCGACCCGTCGAAGGTCAGCGAGAAGACGATCCAGAAGTACCTGTACTACCCGGACATGCCGGACGTCGACCTCTTCCTGCGGCCGAGCGGCGAGCAGCGCACCTCCAACTACCTGCTGTGGCAGAGCGCCTACGCCGAGATGGTCTTCCAGGACGTGCTCTGGCCCGACTTCGACCGCCGTGACCTGTGGCGGGCGTGCCTGGAGTTCGCCCAGCGCGACCGCCGCTTCGGCGGCGCGATCCCGAACGAGGAACTGCTGGCGATGCAGGGCCGCCCGGAGGGCGACGCCGGGCCCGCGGCCTGACCCGGCGTCCCGGAGCCCGGAACGCAAGAAAAGGGGCCCGCGTCCGGTGCGGACGCGGGCCCCTCCCTTTCCCTCACGCCTCAGGCGCCGCTCTCCAGGGTGGCCGCGCACTCCGTGCAGGTGCCGAAGATCTCCACGGTGTGCGCCACGTTCACGAAGCCGTGCTCGGCCGCGATCGCCTCCGCCCACTCCTCGACGGCGGGGCCCTCGACCTCCACCGCCTTGCCGCAGACGCGGCACACCAGGTGGTGGTGGTGCTCGCCCGACGAGCAGCGGCGGTACACCGCCTCGCCGTCGCTGGTGCGCAGTACGTCGACCTCGCCCGCGTCGGCGAGCGACTGCAGGGTGCGGTAGACCGTGGTCAGCCCCACCGAATCGCCGCGGTGCTTCAGCATGTCGTGCAGCTCCTGCGCGCTGCGGAACTCGTCCACCTCGTTCAGCGCCGCCGACACGGCCGCTCGCTGCCGCGTCGACCGGCCGCGCACGCCGGTAGGTCCAGCCGTCGCCACAGGTGCCTCCTTAGCCTCGGCCCGCTCGAAAGTCCGTCGGGCCATTCTGCCAGGCCGCCCGGCGGGGCCCGGCAGACCGTGCTCAGCCCTTCGTCACCTCGGCGTCCCGCGCCGGGGCGACCTCCAGGTCGCAGCTCTCCGGATCCCGCCGTTCCGCCGCCCGCGCCCGCCGCCGGGCCAGCGGGGTGGCCAGGGCCGTCAGCGAGATGAACACCGCGATCGCCAGCAGCACGATCGTCGCGCCCGGCGGCACGTCGTTGTAGTACGTCGTGACCGTGCCGGCCAGCGTCACACCCGTACCGATCAGCACCGCGACGACGAACGTCGTGCGGAAGCTGCGGGTGAGCTGCTGCGCCGCCGCCACCGGGACCACCATCAGCGCGCTGACCAGCAGCAGCCCGACGACCCGCATCGCGACCGTCACGGTCACCGCGGCGGTGATCGCGACCAGCAGGTTCAGCGTGCGCACCGGCAGGCCGGTGACCCGCGCGAACTCCTCGTCCTGGCTGACCGCGAACAGCTGGCGGCGCAGCCCGAGGGTGACCAGCAGCACGAACGCCGCCAGCACGCAGATCGCGACGACGTCCTCGTCCGACACCGTCGACAGGGAGCCGAAGAGGTACGACAGGAGGTTGGCGTTGGAACCCGTCGGCGACAGGTTCATCAGCATCAGGCCGCCCGCCATGCCGCCGTAGAAGAGCAGCGCCAGCGCGATGTCGCCGCGCGTGCGGCCGTACGTCCGGATCAGCTCCATCGTGACCGCGCCGGCGACGGCCACCAGCGTCGCCATCCACACCGGGTTGGCGGACATCAGGAAGCCCAGGCCGACGCCGGTCATGGCGACGTGCCCGATGCCGTCGCCCATCAGGGCCTGCCGGCGCTGCACCAGGTGGATGCCAACGGCGGGCGCGGTGATGCCGACCAGGACGGCCGCGAGGAGCGCCCGCTGCATGAAGGGGTCGGTGAGGAGGTCCATGATCAGGTCAGCAGTCCCGTGCGGAGCGGCTCGTCGGCCGCGTGCGGATGTACGTGGTCGTGGCCGGGCAGCGCGTGCTGGCCGACGGCCCGCGGCGGGGGCCCGTCGTGGACGACGCAGCCGTCGCGCAGCACGACCGCGCGGTCGATGAGCGGCTCCAGCGGGCCCAGCTCGTGCAGGACGAGCAGCACGGTCGTGCCGCCCGCGACCTGCTCGCGCAGGGTCGTGGCGAGGACCTCCTGGCTGGCCAGGTCGACGCCCGCCATGGGCTCGTCCATGATCAGCAGGTCGGGCTCCGAGGCGAGGGCCCGGGCGATCAGCACGCGCTGGTGCTGGCCGCCGGACAGGGCGCCGACGGAGTCCCTGGCGCGGTCCGCGAGCCCGACCACCTCCATGGCGCGCTCCACGGCCGCCCGGTCGGCCCGCGACGGCCACTTCAGCTTCGTCCGCGACAGGCGCCCGGAGGACACCACCTCACGGACGGTGGCGGGCACGCCGCTGGCGGCGGTGGTGCGCTGCGGTACGTAGCCGACGCGCGCCCAGTCGCGGAAGCGCTTCAGCTCCGTACCGAAGAGGGAGACGGACCCGCCGGTGAGGGGGACCTGTCCGATCACCGAGCGTACGGCGGTCGACTTGCCCGAGCCGTTGGCGCCGAGCAGGGCGACGACCTCACCGTGGTCCACGGTGAGGTCGACGCCGCGCAGAACGGGGCGGGAGCCGAGCGTCGCGGTGGCCGAGCGGACGGATATGACGGGCTCGCTGATGCTCACGTCGCTGCCTCCGTTGCGTGCGTGGTGCGGATCACTTGGCGCCGAGGGCCTTCCGCAGCGCGGCGAGGTTGGACTCCATGACCTCGATGTAGTCGGTGCCCTTGGACTTGTCCGTGATGCCCTCCAGCGGGTCCAGGACGTCCGTCCTCAGGCCGGCGTCCCCGGCGAGGGTCTTCGCGGTCTTGTCGCTGGCGAGCGTCTCGAAGAAGACGGTGGTGACCTTCTCCCGCTTCGCGGTGTCGCGCAGCTCCTTGATCCGGGCGGGGCTCGGCTCGGACTCGGGGTCCACGCCGGAGATGCCCTCCTGGTCCAGCTTGTACCGCTCGGCGAGGTAGCCGAAGGCGGAGTGCGTGGTGATGAAGGTGCGGGTGGTGGTGTTCTTCAGGCCCTGGTCGAACTTCCCGTGGAGGGCGTCGAGCTTCTTCACCAGCTCCGCGGTGTTCTTCTTGTAGTCGGCCGCGTGGTCGGGGTCGGCCTTCTCCAGGGAGGCGCCGACGCCCTTGGCGACCTCGGTGTACTTCACCGGATCCAGCCAGATGTGCGGGTCGGCGCCGGCCTCGCCCTCGCCGTGCTCGTGTCCGGCTTCCTCGTGTCCGGCCTCTTCGTGACCGTGGTCGCCGCCGGTCGCGGTGCCGTGTTCCTCCAGCTCGGTGAGGGTCGCGGCGTCGACGGTGTGCTCCACGCCCGCCTGCTGGATCGCCTCGTCGACGGCGGGCTGGAGGCCCTTGAGGTAGAGGATGTAGTCGGCCCGGCCGAGCTCGCGGATCTGGCTGGCCTTGAGCTCCAGGTCGTGCGGCTCGACGCCCGGCTTGGTGAGGGTGTTGACGGTGACGTGGTCACCGCCGATCTGCTCGGCCAGGAACTGCATGGGGTAGAAGGACGCCACCACGTCCAGCTTGCCGTCCTCCTTCGACCCCGCGGCGCCGGAGGGGCCGGAGCAGGCGGAGAGCGTGACCGCGCCGAGGGTCGCGGCGGCCGCGAGGGCGGTGGTGGATATCAGGCGGCGTCGTACGTTCATGGGATTCATTTTCAACAAAAGTGGAAACGATTGTCAACAAAGGTGGTATGTGGCCCCAGCCACCCACCGATTTGATCCCAGGGCACTGCGCGCCGCTAATCTGAAGCATTCGCCGTTCGTCGTCACCGTAATGAAGAGAGCACCGTGGCCGCCGACAAGATCGACACCATCGTCAGCCTGAGCAAGCGCCGTGGCTTCGTCTACCCCTGCAGCGAGATCTATGGCGGACAGCGTGCCGCCTGGGACTACGGGCCGCTGGGTGTCGAGCTGAAGGAGAACATCAAGCGCCAGTGGTGGCGTTACATGGTCACCTCGCGCGAGGACGTGGTCGGTCTCGACTCGTCGGTGATCCTGGCCCCCGAGGTCTGGGAGGCCTCGGGCCACGTCGCCACCTTCACGGACCCGCTGACCGAGTGCACCTCCTGTCACAAGCGCTTCCGCGCCGACCACCTGGAGGAGGCGTACGAGGCGAAGCACAACCGCCTCCCCGAGAACGGCCTCGCGGACGTCAACTGCCCCAACTGCGGCAACAAGGGCCAGTTCACCGAGCCCAAGCAGTTCTCCGGCCTGCTCTCCACGCACCTCGGCCCGACGCAGGACTCCGGCTCCGTCGCGTACCTGCGGCCCGAGACGGCCCAGGGCATCTTCACCAACTTCGCCCAGGTGCAGCAGACGTCGCGCCGCAAGCCGCCCTTCGGCATCGCGCAGATGGGCAAGTCCTTCCGGAACGAGATCACTCCGGGCAACTTCATCTTCCGCACGCGCGAGTTCGAGCAGATGGAGATGGAGTTCTTCGTCAAGCCGGGCGAGGACGAGCAGTGGCAGGAGTACTGGATGGAGCAGCGCTGGAACTGGTACACCGGCCTGGGTCTCCGTGAGGAGAACATGCGCTGGTACGAGCACCCCAAGGAGAAGCTCTCCCACTACTCCAAGCGCACCGCCGACATCGAGTACCGCTTCCAGTTCGGCGGCAACGAGTGGGGCGAGCTGGAGGGCGTCGCCAACCGCACCGACTACGACCTGACCGCCCACTCCAAGGCGTCGGGCACCGACCTGTCGTACTTCGACCAGGAGGCCGGCGAGCGCTGGACGCCGTACGTCATCGAGCCCGCCGCCGGTGTCGGCCGCACGATGCTGGCGTTCCTGCTCGACGCGTACAACGAGGACGAGGCGCCGAACGCCAAGGGCGTCATGGAGAAGCGCACCGTCATGCGCCTCGACCCGCGCATCGCGCCGGTCAAGGTCGCCGTCCTGCCGCTGTCCCGCAACCCGCAGCTGTCGCCGAAGGCCAAGGGCCTCGCGGCGGACCTGCGGCAGAACTGGAACATCGACTTCGACGACGCCGGCGCCATCGGCCGCCGCTACCGCCGCCAGGACGAGATCGGCACGCCGTTCTGCGTGACCGTCGACTTCGACACCCTCGACGACAACGCGGTGACCGTGCGCGAGCGCGACACCATGAAGCAGGAGCGCGTCTCCCTGGACCAGATCCAGGGCTACCTCGCCAGCCGCCTGATCGGCTGCTGAGTCCCGCACCGCGCAAGCCCGAAGCCCCCGGCTCCTCTCGGAGGACCGGGGGCTTCGGTGTGTGCGGGGTGGGCGCCTGAGCGGGTGGGCGCCTTCTCCTGCGCCGGGGGCGCGGGTCAGCGGCGCAGGCCGCGCAGCAGCAGGGCGACGACCGCCTCGAAGGCCTCGTCGATGCCCGGGTCGCTCCAGTCGGCGGCGTGCACGGGGTCGTGGAAGCGGTCCGTGGCGTCGAACACCGCGCGGGCCGTGGTGGTCCAGCCGGTGCCGGGGTCCGCGAACTCGCCCTGCGCATGGCCGTCCTCGAGGATCCGGGCGATCTGCCCGACCAGGTGCTCCACATGGCGGGCCACCACGTCACTGGCCTCGCCGATCAGCACCTCGTACGTCGCGAACAGCTCCGGATCGCCGCCCGCCTTGCGGCGCTTGGCCGCGAACAGTGCCGACAGCCAGTCCGTGAGCCGCCCGGCCGCCGGTCCCGGCCCCTCGGCGAAGGGGGCGAGCTCCGTCACCGTCCGCTCCAGCCAGCGCTCGGTGACCGCCTCGCGCAGCGCCGCCTTGGTGCGGAAGTGGCGGTAGACGCTGCCGTGGCTGACCCCGAGGGCCCGCGCCACGTCGACCACCGTCGCCTTGCCCGGGCCGTAGCGGCGCAGCACCTCCTCGGTGGCTTCGAGGATGCGGTCGGGGGTCAGGGCATCGGTGCTCATGGACAGTGAAGGTACCCCGGCGGGGCCGGGGGCGTTCCGAAGTCAGCGCTCACTGTCCAGGTGTGCCATCTGGGCCGCCGGGTAGCGCTCGCCGGCCACCGCGTCCGCCGGGACGGCCTGCTCGACGGCGGCCAGGTCGTCCGCGGTGAGCAAGACGTCGAGCGCGCCCAGCGCCTCGGCCAGCCGGTCGCGGCGGCGGGCGCCGATCAGCGGGACGATGTCCTCGCCCCGGGCCAGCACCCACGCGATGGCGGTCTGGGCGACGGTGGCGCCCCGCTCCTCGGCGACCTCGCGCAGCCGGTCCACCAGGTCCAGGTTGCGCCGCAGGTTGTCGCCCTGGAACCGAGGGCTCATGCCGCGGAAGTCGCCGGGCGGGAGCGCGCGGTCGCGGGTGAAGTGGCCGCTGATCAGGCCGCGTGAGAGCACGCCGTACGCGGTGATGCCGATGCCCAGCTCGCGGGCGGTCGGCAGGATCTCGTCCTCGATGCCCCGCGAGACCAGCGAGTACTCGATCTGGAGGTCGGCGATCGGCGCCACGGCGGCGGCCCGGCGCAGGGTGTCGGCGCCGACCTCGGACAGGCCGATGTGCCGCACGTGCCCGGCCTCGACCAGCTCGGCGATGGCGCCGACGGTCTCCTCGACCGGTACGGCCGGGTCGACCCGGGAGAGCCGGTAGACGTCGATGTGGTCGGTGCCCAGGCGCTGGAGCGAGTACGCCGCGAAGTTCTTCACCGCGTCGGGACGGCCGTCGTACCCGGTGAAGCCGCCCTCGACGGTCCGCAGGGCCCCGAACTTCACGCTGAGCACGGCCCGCTCGCGCGCCGCGGGACCGGCGGTGCGCAGCGCCTCGTTGATCAGCAGCTCGTTGTGGCCCATGCCGTAGAAGTCGCCGGTGTCGAGCAGCGTGACGCCGGCGTCGAGGGCGGCGTGGAGGGTGGCGATCGACTCGGCGCGGTCGGCCTCGCCGTACAGGGCGGACATGCCCATGCAGCCGAGGCCCAGTGCCGAGACACGCGGGCCGGTGGTCCCGAGGGGGCGGGAGGGGAGGGTGCGGGAGGTCATGGGTCTCTCCTGGAGCGGTACGGAAGGGGGACGCAATGACAAGTATGTGCTGTCGACTGACAGATTTCAATATCTGTCAGTCGTTCGAGGGGAGAGGGGGTGAAAAACCTGGTGCGGAATGCCGCCGGGCCGGTTAGCGTCGGGGGCATGTGGCTCTTCCAGATCTACGAGTGAGCGTGCGGCGGGCCGTGTGCGACGCCCGCCCTCCCCGTCAGACCATGCGATCGACTCAGCACGATGGGAGAACACCCGTGGCCAAGAGCCGTAACAACCTTCTCGGTGTCGGCGGACAGCGCCGGAAGCTGTCCAAGGGGGACCAGCAGGGTTCCGCCCCGGCCCGCGCCGCCGACCGCAGGGCGGCCGAGGACCAGAAGCAGGAGCTGGTGCGCAGGATGCGCGAGCGCGCCCAGGGCCAGCAGCAGGACAGCTGACCGCACGACAGCCGGCCGCACCACGCGGCGCGGGCCGGCTGACCCCGGGACGGCCCGCCGGGACACCGGCCGGCACCGGCCGCCCCGCCGGGACGGGTGACCGCGGCGGCCGTCCCTCCGAACGGCGCACGGCGATATGTCGCACGGCGCACGGGCAGGGCCCGGACCGCCCCCTCGCGGGGTGGTCCGGGCCCTCGCCGTTCCGGCACCCGCGGGCGGGGGAAACCGGTACGGGCCGCCGGGCGGGCGCGGGTGCCCCGCCGGCAGGGGACCGCATCGGCAGGAGGCCCGTCGCCGGCCGGGCTCGGTGCCTCGTCCGGACGGACCCGGGCGCCATGCCCGGCGGGCGCGGGTGCCCCTCAGGAGGGACCTGGGCGCCATGCCCGGCCGGCGCGGGTGCCTCCGTTGCGGTGCCGGTGCGGGTGGCCCGGTCGGTGCGGGTGCCTGGTTCAGGCGTCGGTGCGGGCCGAGGGGCGGGCGGCCTCCTTCAGGCGGCGGGCGGTCCGCTCCGCCGTGCCGCGGGCCCAGGCGCCGCTCGTCGCCGCGCCCACCGCGAGGACGCTCAGGCCGCAGGCCGCGACGATCCACCAGGCCGGGCGGCTCGCCGCGGCGAAGCCCTCGGCGCGGAAGGCCGGCGAGACCCCGGAGGCCAGGACGGTGCCGATGACCGCGACGCCCAGCGTCTGCCCGATCTGCCGGCTGGTGGAGGCGACGGCCGCCGCGACACCGGCCTGCTCGCGGGGCATGCCGGCGACCGCAGTGTCGGTGATCGGCGCGTTCACCATGCCGAAGCCGAGACCGAAGAGCACGTACCCGGTGAACAGGAGGGGTGTGGAGCTCTCCGCGCCGAAGGCGGCGAACAGCACCCCGCTCGCGGTCATCGCCACCCCGGCGACCAGCAGCGACGGGCGGGGTCCGAAGCTGCCGACCAGCCGTCCCGACAGGGGCGCGCACACGAAGGTCAGCGCCGCCATAGGCAGCATGTGGAGCCCGGCCTCCAGGGCGTCCATCCCCCGCACGTCCTGCAGGTAGAGGGTGTTGAGGAAGAGGAACCCCGCCAGCGCGGCGAACGCGCAGACGGCGATCACCGTGGCCCCGCTGAAGGGCGCGCTGCGGAAGAACCGCAGGTCGACCAGCGGCTCCGGGCGCCTGGGCTCGTACACCAGGAGGCCGAGGAGCGCGAGCACGGCGAGAGCGGCCACGCGGGGGTCCGACTCGATGATCGCGTACGTGAGCGAGCCGAGCAGCACGATCACCAGCAGCTGTCCGACCGGGTCCGCGCGGCGCGGGCGCGGGGCGCGGGACTCGGGGACGTACCGGAGGGTGAGCAGCAGGGCGGTGAGACCGATCGGGACGTTGAGCCAGAAGATCGCGCGCCAGCCGACGGTGTCGGTGAGGACGCCGCCGACCAGCGGGCCCGCCGCCATGGAGATCCCGACGACACCGCCCCAGACGCCGATGGCGCGGGCCCGTGCGCGCGGCTCGGTGAAGGTGTTGGTGATGATCGACATGGCGACCGGGTTCAGCATGGAGCCGCCGACGGCCTGCACCATGCGGAAGGCGACGAGGGCGGTCAGATGCGGGGCGAGGGAGCACAGCACCGAGCCGAGGGTGAAGAGCACCAGCCCGGTGACGAAGACCTTGCGGCGGCCGATCCGGTCGGCGGTGGAGCCGGCGAGCATGAGGAGCGAGGCCAGGACGAGCGTGTAGGCGTCGATCGTCCACTGCATCCCCGCCACGCCGGCGCCGAGCTCACGGCGCAGGGAAGGCAGGGCCACGTTCAGGACGGTGTTGTCCAGGCTGACGATCAGCAGGCTCATGCAGCAGATCGCGAGGACCAGCAGCCGCCGGCGGTGGGTGAGCTCGGCCATGTATTCAAAGTACGCCTAACTAACGACCCGCTCCGGGCGTGGGTGACAATGGGGGGCATGACCGCGTTCAGTCCCCTCGCCATCGGGCCGCACGTCGTGCAGCCGCCGGTGGTGCTCGCCCCCATGGCCGGCATCACCAATGCCCCTTTCCGTACCCTGTGCCGCGAGTTCAGCGGCGGCAAGGGGTTGTTCGTAAGCGAGATGATCACGACGCGGGCGCTGGTCGAGCGCAATGAGAAGACCATGCAGCTGATCCACTTCGACGCGACGGAGACGCCCCGGTCGATCCAGCTGTACGGCGTCGACCCGGTGACCGTCGGCAAGGCGGTCCGGATGATCGTCGACGAGGACCTCGCGGACCACATCGACCTCAACTTCGGCTGCCCGGTGCCCAAGGTCACGCGCAAGGGCGGCGGGTCCGCGCTGCCGTACAAGCGGCCGCTGCTGCGGGCCATCCTGAACGAGGCCGTGGGCAACGCCGGGGACCTGCCGGTCACCATGAAGATGCGCAAGGGCATCGACGACGACCACATCACCTACCTGGACGCGGGCCGGATCGCGGTCGAGGAGGGCGTCACGGCGATCGCCCTGCACGGGCGCACCGCCGCCCAGCACTACGGCGGTACCGCGGACTGGGACGCCATCGCCCGGCTTAAGGAGCACGTCCCGGAGATCCCGGTGCTCGGCAACGGCGACATCTGGTCCGCCGACGACGCGCTGCGGATGATGCGCGAGACCGGGTGCGACGGTGTCGTCGTCGGCCGCGGCTGCCTGGGGCGCCCGTGGCTCTTCGGCGACCTGGTCGCGGCCTTCGAGGGCACCGGGGCGCCGGCCACGCCGACCCTGCGCGAGGTCGCGGATGTGATGGTGCGGCACGCGCAGCTGCTGGGGGAGTGGATCGGGGACGAGACGCGGGGCGTCATCGACTTCCGTAAGCACGTCGCCTGGTACCTGAAGGGCTTCGCCGTCGGGTCCGAGATGCGCAAGCGGCTGGCCGTCACCTCGTCGCTGGATGAGCTGCGCGCTCAGTTGAGCGAGCTCGACCTGGATCAGTCCTGGCCGGTGGGTGCGGACGGGCCTCGGGGGCGCACTTCGGGCAACAACCGGGTCGTCCTGCCGGACGGGTGGCTGAAGGATCCGTACGACTGCGGGGCGGTCGTCGGCGCGGAGGCGGAACTGGACACATCCGGCGGCTGACGTGCGACGACGGGCGTCCGGCCGGCCCGGCGGACGCCCCGCGGGAGGGGTCCCGCCAGGGGGCCGGGAGGGTCCGGATGCTGGAATACGGCCGGTTCGGACGGCGTGATTCTCGCCACCCCTGATAGGGGTTGCGCTCAGATGAGCGCCGGACGAGCGGCTGCACTTTTCAAAGGGTGGCACTGAGTGCCACCCTTTATGCGTTCAAGACTTGAACTCACTTGCCCTGAGGTGTGCTCAGGTGAGCGCGTAGGGCCAGTTTTCGGTCAAACGGCATTCGGAGGATGAACGGGCGGGGGTCCATTTCGCTACCCGTCAGTTACCTGCGATCTGCTGGCGGACGGGTGGTTAAGGCCGTATGACGGGTAAGCGTACGTACCCAGAAGCCTTCGATCTGGGTATGTTCCTCGCCGTCAGGGCAGCCACCGAGTCCTCGAGGAGTCGAGACCCGTGTCGGAAAACAAAGATCAGAAGTTCGTGTACGACTTCACCGAGGGCAACAAGGACCTGAAGGACCTGCTCGGCGGTAAAGGTGCCAACCTCGCCGAGATGACCAACCTCGGTCTCCCCGTGCCTCCCGGCTTCACCATCACCACCGAGGCCTGCAAGGTCTACCTCGAGAGCGGCGACGAGCCCGTCGAGCTGCGGGACGAGGTCACCGCGCACCTCGACGCCCTCGAGAAGAAGATGGGCAAGAAGCTCGGCCAGGCCGACAACCCCCTTCTGGTCTCCGTCCGTTCCGGCGCCAAGTTCTCCATGCCCGGCATGATGGACACCGTCCTCAACATCGGACTCTCCGACAAGTCCGTCGAGGGCCTGGCCCAGCAGTCCGGGGACGAGCGCTTCGCGTGGGACTCGTACCGGCGCCTGATCCAGATGTTCGGCAAGACCGTGCTCGGCGTGGACGGCGAGCTCTTCGAGGAGGCGCTCGAAGAGGCCAAGGCCGCCAAGAAGGTCACGGTCGACACCGACCTCGACGCGGGCGACCTGAAGAAGCTCGTCAAGGTCTTCAAGAAGATCGTCAAGACCGAGGCCGGACGCGACTTCCCGCAGGACCCGCGCGAGCAGATGGACCTGGCCATCAAGGCCGTCTTCGACTCGTGGAACGGTGACCGCGCCAAGCTCTACCGGCGCCAGGAGCGCATCCCGCACGACCTCGGCACGGCGGTCAACGTCTGCTCCATGGTCTTCGGCAACCTCGGCCCGGACTCCGGCACCGGTGTGGCGTTCACCCGCGACCCCGCCTCCGGCCAGCAGGGCGTCTACGGCGACTACCTGCAGAACGCGCAGGGCGAGGACGTCGTCGCCGGCATCCGCAACACCGTGCCGCTGGCCGACCTCGAGTCCATCGACAAGAAGTCGTACGACCAGCTGATGCAGATCATGGAGACGCTGGAGAACCACTACAAGGACCTCTGCGACATCGAGTTCACCATCGAGCGCGGCCAGCTGTGGATGCTCCAGACCCGGGTCGGCAAGCGCACCGCCGGTGCCGCGTTCCGGATCGCCACGCAGCTCGTCGACCAGGGCCTCATCGACGAGGCCGAGGCGCTCCAGCGCGTCAACGGCGCCCAGCTCGCGCAGCTGATGTTCCCCCGCTTCGACGAGAAGGCCTCGGTCGAGCAGATCGGCCGCGGCATCGCCGCCTCGCCGGGTGCCGCGGTCGGCAAGGCCGTCTTCGACTCCTACACCGCCGTCAAGTGGTCCCGGTCCGGCGAGAAGGTCATCCTCATCCGCCGCGAGACCAACCCGGACGACCTCGACGGCATGATCGCCGCCGAGGGCATCCTGACCTCGCGCGGCGGCAAGACCTCCCACGCGGCCGTCGTCGCCCGCGGCATGGGCAAGACCTGTGTCTGCGGCGCCGAGGAGCTGGAGGTCGACACCAAGCGGCGCCGGATGACCGTCCCCGGCGGGCACGTCGTCGAGGAGGGCGACGTCGTCTCCATCGACGGCTCCACCGGCAAGGTGTACCTCGGTGAGGTCCCGGTCGTGCCGTCCCCGGTCGTCGAGTACTTCGAGGGCCGGATGCACGCGGGCGCCGACGACGCCGACGAGCTGGTCCAGGCCGTGCACCGGATCATGGCGTACGCGGACCGGGTACGCCGGCTGCGCGTACGGGCCAACGCCGACAACGCCGAGGACGCGCTGCGGGCGCGGCGCTTCGGCGCCCAGGGCATCGGCCTCTGCCGCACCGAGCACATGTTCCTCGGCGACCGCCGCCAGTACGTCGAGCGGCTCATCCTCGCCGACACGGACACGGAGCGCGAGGAGGCCCTCAAGGCCCTGCTGCCGCTCCAGAAGCAGGACTTCGTCGAGCTGTTCGAGGCGATGGACGGCCTGCCGGTCACGGTCCGCCTGCTGGACCCGCCGCTGCACGAGTTCCTGCCCGACATCACCGAGCTGTCGGTGCGCGTGGCCCTCGCCGAGGCCCGCAAGGAGCCGCACGAGAACGAGCTGCGCCTCCTCCAGGCCGTGCACCGGCTGCACGAGCAGAACCCGATGCTGGGTCTGCGCGGCGTACGCCTGGGCCTGGTCATCCCCGGTCTGTTCACCATGCAGGTGCGGGCGATCGCCGAGGCCGCGGCCGAGCGCATCGAGGCCAAGGGCGACCCGCGCGCCGAGATCATGATCCCGCTCGTGGGCACCGTCCAGGAGCTGGAGCTCGTCCGCGACGAGGCCGAGCAGGTCATCGCCGAGGTGCAGGCGCAGACCGGGGTCGAGCTGAAGCTCGCGCTCGGCACGATGATCGAGCTGCCGCGCGCCGCCGTGACCGCCGGACAGATCGCCGAGTGCGCCGAGTTCTTCTCCTTCGGCACCAACGACCTCACCCAGACGGTGTGGGGCTTCTCCCGGGACGACGTGGAGGCCAGCTTCTTCACCGCGTACCTGGAGAAGGGCATCTTCGGCGTCAGCCCGTTCGAGACCATCGACAAGGACGGCGTCGGCGCGCTGGTGCGCAGCGCGGTCCAGGCCGGCCGGGCCACCCGTCCGGACATCAAGCTCGGCGTGTGCGGCGAGCACGGCGGTGACCCCGAGTCGGTGCACTTCTTCCACGAGGTGGGCCTGGACTACGTCTCCTGCTCGCCGTTCCGCATCCCGGTGGCGCGCCTGGAGGCGGGCCGGGCGGCGGCGCAGTCGTCGGGCAGCGACAGCCGCTGACGGCGCGGGTACCCGTCACGCAGGTACCCGGATATACCGGAATACCGCGTGGTCGGTATTCCCGGAAAGGCCACCGGAGCCCCGTCGGTCACACCGACCCTCACCGACGCGGCGGCGGCTCCGGGGTGCAAGGAAGACGGGGCGGACACCTTGTGCGGAGGTGTCCGCCCCGTCATATTTCGTCCGTGCTGCCGGTTGAATTCCGGGCTGTTGAAGGGCGGACTTCAGGGGTCCGCTCGAATTGCGCCATTCACGCCGCAAAGAATGGGCGGAGCGCGGCCACCGGATCCCCACCCGCCGACCGCGCCCCATTACCCCTGCCGGACAGGAGAGCCGCAACCTCCCAGGACCGCCGCCGGACGTGCGAAGCCCCCCACGGTCTTCACCACGTCACCTCGGTCCTGAAGGTTTCCCGTCCGACGGCGTACAGCTTTTCGGTTTACACCCTGACTCCGCGATGCGTTTCAACTGTGGCTGAAATGCCGTGGTGACGTCCTGTGATGGCATGCATACTCAGTGGTGGGGGGTGATTGCGGATGCAACAGGTGGGGGTTCAGTGCTACGTATACATTTCACCGGGGCGGACCTTGCGGGGGTCCGCATGGCGGCCCGGCCGGATGTGTTGTGGGAAACGATTCTCAGCTTTCACCGATTGCGCGACCGCCGCGGCGGACTCGTCTACGGAGAATGGCGCTCCCAAACCCGGACCCGGTTGAACGGTGAAACAAGGCTGCTGGGTGCACTCGTCCCGCAGCGGGGCTATTTCCCGGACTTCTTGACGCCGCCGGAGGGGCTGCACGGCCTCGACGCCGCGCTGGAGGCGGTACGGAGGACCCCGCCCGCCCGGATCCACAGCGAGCTCGCCCTGCTGGCCGCCTCGCGGCCCGGCGCGGCGCCCCTGCCCACCTGGGCCCGCCGGCTCACCGAAGGGTGCTCCGAGCCCTTCAGCCGGCTCCTGGGCGCCCTGCGCGGATACCACCGGGCGGCGATCGAGCCCTACTGGACGTACATCCAGTCCCGTGTGGAGGCCGACCGCGCCGTGCGCGGCAGGGCCCTGCTCGACGGAGGGGCGGACGAACTGCTCGCCTCGCTGCCGCCGGCGCTGCGCTGGCGCTCGCCCGTGCTGGAGGCGGACTACCCGGTCGACCGGGACCTGCGCCTGGACGGGCGGGGGCTCCTGCTGCAGCCGTCGTTCTTCTGCCGGGGCAACCCGGTCGTCTACCGCGACCCGGACCTGCCGCCCGTGCTGGTCTACCCCGTCACGCACAGCGACGCGCCGGCCGCCACCGAGCCGGTCGGCGCCGGCGGGGAGTCGTCACTGGGCCGGCTCGTCGGGCACACCCGCTGCGCCGTCCTCAAGGCCATCGGCCACGGCGGCACGACCAGCGAACTGGCCCGCCGCGCGGGCGTCTCGCTCGCCTCCGCCAGCCAGCACGCGGGCGTGCTGCGCGAGGCGGGGCTCGTGGTCACGCTGCGCCAGGGCAGCTCCGTGCTGCACACGCTCACGCCACTGGGCGCCGCCCTCCTGCACGGCGGCGCCCAGCCGGGCCAGCAGCGACGGCGCCGTTACGCGCGGAACGGCCCCGTCACCTCGTAGGTGATGCCGCCCGAGGAACTGCCCGTCGTCCCCCGCTGGCTGGAGAAGTACAGCCGCTTGCCGTCCGGCGAGAAGGCCGGCCCGCAGATCTCCGAGCCCGACTGGCCCTCGATCCGCAGGAACGGCGCGACCACGTCGTCCGGCGTGATGACGCAGATCTCCATGTTGCCGCCGTCCTCCGCGACGAACAGGTCGCCGGAGGACGAGCCGGTGACGTTGTCGACGCCGGTCAGCGGGGCGGTGCCGCCGGTGACGAGCGAGTCGTCGTAGGCCAGCTCGTAGGTGTTGGTGGTGAGGTTCAGCTGCCACAGGCGGTTGTCGCCCTTGGTGGTGAACCAGACGGTGTCGTTGGCGTAGTGGCAGCCCTCGCCGCCGTTGAAGCGCTTGGCGCCCGAGACCTGGTCGCGGGTGTAGGTCGGGGAGCCGTCCGGGTCGGGCACATTGGCCCAGGTGAAGGTGCCGGAGGCGGCGGTGCCCGCCCTGAGGACCTGGAGGGTGCCGGAGGAGAGGTTGCCCCAGGTGGTGGGGATGAAGCGGTACAGGCAGCCGTTCGACTCGTCCTCGGTCAGGTAGATCACCTTGCGGACCGGGTCGGCGGCCGCCGCCTCGTGCTTGAAGCGGCCCATCGCGTCGCGGCGCACGGCGGCGTTCACGCCGTACGGGTCGGTCTCGTAGACGTACCCGAGACTGACCTCCTCGCAGGACAGCCAGGTGTTCCACGGTGTCCTGCCGCCCGCGCAGTTGGTGCGGGTGTTGGACAGGATCCGGTACGCGCCGGTGATGGCGCCGGTCGAGGAGAACCTGACGGCGCTCGCGCCGCCGCCGGGGTTGATCTCGGAGTTGGAGACGTAGATCCAGCCCGTGCCGTCCGCGAAACAGGCACCGCCGTCCGGCGCGTTGTGCCACGTGTACGACGTGGAGCCGACCCGCTGGCCGGACCGGGCGATCACCCGGCTGGTGAAGCCGCTGGGCAGCCGTATGCCGTTGGCGTCGGCGGCGCCGAGCGCTCCGTACGGGCCCGCGCCCGGCTGGGCCGGGGCCGCGTAGGCCGCGCCTTCCATGAGGGTGAACCCGAAGGCGGCGGCCGTGCCGCCGAAGACCGCTCCGCGCAGGAAGCTGCGACGTTCCACTTGTCACTCCAGGAGGGGGTGTGGCCGTCCCGCCGCCGGACGGCGGACGGGGTGGGGCCTGTCTTCCGGACCAGGCCCCGGCGCGCTCTGGGGGAACCTAGGAGTCCCGCATTGACGGTGCATCAACAACCGGTGAAGCGGAAGCGGCGGGCATCCCAGCGACGGGGTGGTTTCCGGCCGTTGCCGACCGGCTTCCGGCGGGCCCCTCGCGCCACACCTGCCGCCGTGGACCACGCGTGCCCCGGCGGGCTCCTCGCGTCGCGCCCGCCGCCGTGGATTACGGGTGCCCCGGCGGCTCCGCCGGCCGTGCCGCGATCCCCGAGCGGCGTCCGCGGCGCCCGTGGGGTGCATCGGGCTCATGCGGCCGCCGGGTCGGGGTGCGGGGGGCCGCAAGGTGAGGGAGATTTTTCCCGAGGGTTTCCTCTGGGGAGCGATGAGTTTTCGGCGGGGGCCGGGTCCACCCCTCGACAGCACGACGGCAAACACACCGAACGGATGGACGACATGCCTCAGATGATCTTCGTGAACCTGCCCGTGAAGGACCTGGAGGCGTCCAAGGCCTTCTGGGGCAAGCTCGGCTACTCCTTCAACGAGCAGTTCACCGACGAGCACGCCGCCTGCCTGGTCTTCAGCGACACCATCTTCGCGATGCTGCTCACCGAGCAGCGCTTCAAGGACTTCACCAGGAAGGAGATCGCCGACGCCCGCGCCACGACCGAGGCGATCATCGCGCTGAGCGCCGACAGCCGCGAGAAGGTCGACGAGCTGGCCGACGCCGCCCTGGCGGCCGGCGGTTCCCCGGCCAACGACCCCCAGGACTACGGCTACATGTACGGCCGCTCGTTCCAGGACCCCGACCACCACCTGTGGGAGGTCATGTGGATGGACCCCTCGGCCGTCCAGGGCTGAGCCCGTCCGGCTGCGGCGCGCAGGAACGTCACGCCGCGACGCCGCCGTCCACGACCAGATCGGCTCCGACCACCGAACCCGCGGCCGGGGAGGCCAGGTACAGCACCGCGGCGGCGACCTCCTCCGCGGTGGTGAGCCGGCCGAGGGGGCTGGTCAGCCGGGCCGCGCGCTCCTCGTGGCTCTCGCCGGGGCGCAGCGACATGGGGGCGTCCGAGGCGCCCGGGCTGACCGCGTTGATCCGGATCCCCTCCGCGATGTGGTCCAGGGCGGCGGCGCGGGTCAGCGCGGACACGGCGGACTTGCTCACCGCGTACCCGCCCGTGCCGGGCAGGCGGACGTGCGCCCCGAGGTTGGAGCCGATGTTGACGATCGCGCCGCCGCCGTGGGCGCGCATGTGGGCGATCTCTGCCTGGAGCGCGTACAGGACGCCGGTGACATTGACGTCGAGCATGGCCTGCCACTCCGCCGGGTCGAGGTCGCCGACCGGGCTCCCGGCGGCGCGCAGCACACCGGCGTTGTTGACCGCCACGTCCAGGCCGCCGAAGCGGGCGACCGTCCGCTCCACCAGGGCGCGCATGTCATCGGCACGGCTCACGTCCGCGGTGAACGCGGCCGCCGTGCCGCCCTCCTTCTCGATCAGGGCGACGGTCTCGTCCAGGGTGGCGGCGGTGCGTCCGGCGACCGCCACCGAGGCGCCCTCGGCGGCGAACGCGCGGGCGACGGCCCGGCCGAGGCCGGTGCCGGCGCCGGTGACGAGGGCGGTGGTGCCGGTGAAGCGGGGTGCGGACAGGGTGGACATGATGTCTCCTCTTTTTTGACCGATCGATCCAATATCAGGGCCGGAAAAAGGCCGCCGGGAAGGGGGCGGGAAGGGGGCGGGGAGGGGCCCGGAAAGGGGCCGCACGGGAAGAGGCCGGAAAGGGCCGGAAAAAGGAGCGCCCCGGTGCGGGGCGCCCCCTTCGCCGTCCGGTTCAGTCCAGCAGGGCCAGTGTCTGCTCGGCCGCGTCCCGCACCCGGGCCGGGTCGCCGGACGCCTTGCCGACGATCCGTATGCCCTGGAGCAGGACCAGCAGCGTCCGGGCCAGCGCGCGCGGCGCGCGGTCCGCCGGGAGCTCACCCTGGGCCTGTGCCCGCACCAGCGCGGAGTGCAGCGCGGTCTCGATGTGCTCCCAGCTGATCTCGACCCGGCGCGTCGCGGCCCGGTCGTGCGGCGCCAGCTCGGCCGCCGTGTTGGTGAAGAAGCAGCCGACCAGCCGCTCCTCGTCCGAGGACGCCTCGGCGGCGAACCGCCGGACCACCGCGCGGACGGCCGGCAGTGCAGGGCCCGGCTGGGAGAGCTGCACCACCAGGTCCGGCTCGCGCGTCTCGGCGTACCGGTCCATCGCCTTCAGGTACAGCTCGTGCTTGCTGCCGAAGGTCGCGTAGATGCTGGCACGGCCGATCCCGAGGCGGTCCACGAGGTCCGCCATCGACGTCGCTTCGTAGCCGCGCTCCCAGAAGAGCTCGAGGGCCGACTGGAGCGCGGCGTCCGGATCGAATTCCTTGGTCCTGGCCACGGTCAGGACCCTACGGCTGACTGGAACGTACGGTCAAGAAACCAGGGCGAGTTCGCGGGTGCGGACCGGGAAGACCGCCACGGACACGTCCTCGTCGTCCAGACACCGCCCGGTCTCCAGGTCGAAGCGCTGCTTCAGCAGCGGCGACGCCACGAACGGCCGCCCCGCCGCCGCGCCGAGCAGCCCCCGCGCCAGCACCTGGGCGCCCGTGAAGGGGTCGCGGTTGTCGATCGCGTACCACCGGCCGGCCCGGTCCTGGAACAGCGCCACCTGGCGTCCGTCCGGCAGCAGCGCCGCCATCCCGCGCCCCGGCGTCAGTGCCGCGGCCTCACAGACGGTCAGCCACACGTCGTCATAGGAGAGTTCGAGCATCATCGGGCAGAAGTCCCTTCCAGGGTCAGGACGGTCAGGTCCGGCTTGATCTGGCCGCGCTCCGGCACGAACCGCACCGACGGGTCCGGTGCGTCCGGGGCGTTGACGAAGGAGACGAACCGGCGCAGCCGCTCCGGGTCCTGGAGGGTCTCGGCCCACTCGTCCCGGTAGCTCGCCACGTGCGCGGCCATCTGGGCCTCCAGCTCGTCGCACAGTCCGAGCTTGTCGTGCACGACCACGTCCCGAAGGTGGTCCAGGCCGCCCTCCAGCCGCTCCAGCCAGGACGCGGTGCGCTCCAGCCGGTCCGCCGTACGGATGTAGAACATCAGGAACCGGTCGATCAGCCGGATCAGCTCCGCGTCCGACAGGTCCTGCGCCAGCAGGTCGGCGTGGCGCGGTGTCGCGCCGCCGTTGCCGCCGACGTACAGGTTCCAGCCGTTGGCCGTGGCGATCACGCCGAAGTCCTTCGACTGGGCCTCCGCGCACTCGCGCGCGCAGCCCGAGACGGCCGACTTGAGCTTGTGCGGGGCGCGCAGGCCCCGGTAGCGCAGCTCCAGGTCGATCGCCATCCGCACCGAGTCCTGCACGCCGTAGCGGCACCAGGTCTGCCCCACGCACGACTTCACCGTGCGCAGCGACTTGCCGTACGCGTGCCCCGACTCGAAGCCCGCGTCCACCAGCCGCGCCCAGATCGCCGGCAGCTGGTCGACCCGGGCCCCGAAGAGGTCGATCCGCTGACCGCCCGTGATCTTGGTGTAGAGGCCGAAGTCCCGGGCCACCTCGCCGATCACGATCAGCTTGTCCGGGGTGATCTCGCCGCCCGGGATGCGCGGCACGATCGAGTACGAGCCGTTGCGCTGCATGTTCGCCAGGAAGTGGTCGTTGGTGTCCTGGAGCGCGGCGCGCTCGCCGTCGAGGATGTACTCGTTGTGCAGGCTCGCCAGGATCGACGCCACGGCCGGCTTGCAGACCTCGCAGCCCTCGCCCCCGCGCGCCTCCTCACGGCCGTGCGAGTCGAGCAGCTCCCCGTACGACGTGAACCGCATGGTGCGGACGATCTCGTACAGCTCGCTGCGGGTGTAGGAGAAGCAGGCGCACATGCCGCTGTCGGCGGCCTTCGGCAGCAGCTGCTGGATCACCTTCACGCAGCTGCCGCAGCCGGTGCCCGCCTTGGTGCACTTCTTGACCTCGGGCAGCGACGAGCAGGCGCAGATGGCGCCCTTGGTGACGTTGTGGCAGGAGCAGATGATCGCCTCGTCCGGCAGGGCCGACGGGCCGAGCGTCACCGGCGCCCCGGCGCCCGCCGGCAGCACCAGCTGCTCGGGCGCGACAGGCGGCTTCGTCCCGGTCATCGGCCGCAGCATGCCGTACGACTCGGCGTCGCCGACGAGCACGCCGCCCAGCAGCGCGCCGTCCGCGTCGACGACCAGCTTCTTGTAGATGCCGGCGCGCGAGTCGGAGTAGACGACCTCCAGGCAGCCCTCGGCCGTGCCGTGCGCGTCACCGAAGGAGGCCACGTCCACGCCGAGCAGCTTCAGTTTGGTCGACATGTCGGCACCGGTGAAGCCGCTCGCCTCCTCCTCCGCGATCGTCGCGGCGGCCGTCAGCGCCATCTCGTACCCGGGCGCGACCAGCCCGTACACCCGGCCGTCCACCGCCAGCGCGCACTCGCCGATCGCGTACACCGCCGGGTCGGAGGTACGGCACCGCTCGTCGACCGCGATGCCGCCGCGCTCGCCGACCGCGAGGCCGCAGTCGCGGGCGAGCTGGTCCCGGGGCCGGACGCCCGCCGAGAAGACCACCATGTCGGTGGTGAGCACGGAACCGTCCGACAGGGCCATGCCCGTGACGGTGCCGTCCTCGGTGAGCACCTCCTGCGTACCGGTGCCGGTGTGGACGACGAGGCCCATGTTCTCGATGGTGCGCAGCAGGGCCGCGCCGCCGCCCTCGTCCACCTGCACGGGCATCAGCCGGGGCGCGAACTCCACGATGTGCGTCTCCAGGCCCAGGCCCTTGAGCGCGCCCGCGGCCTCCAGGCCGAGCAGCCCGCCGCCGACCACCGCGCCGGTCTTCGCCGTCTTCGCGAACTCCTCGATGGCGAGGAGGTCCTCGATCGTGCGGTAGACGAAGCACCCGGTCGCGTCCTTGCCGGGAACCGGCGGAACGAAGGGGTACGAACCGGTCGCCAGCACCAGCGTGTCGTACGCGACCACGTGCCCGGCGCGGGAGGTCACCGTGCGCGCCTCCCGGTCGACGGTCTCGGCCGGGTCGTCCAGGTGCAGCTCGATCCCGTGGCGCGCCATGAACCCGTCCTCGACCATGGAGAGGTCCTCGGGGGTCCTGCCGTCGAAGTACGAGGTCAGCCGGACCCGGTCGTACGCCGGGCGGGGCTCCTCGCAGAAGACGACGATCCGCGCCCGCTCCGTGACGCCCCGTTCGGCGAGGGCCTCCAGGAAGCGCTGGCCGACCATGCCGTGGCCGACGAGGACGATGGTGGGCTTGTTCGGCATGTCAGGAGCCTCCGTCATGGGTGAGCAGGTGGAGCAGGGGCGCTTCCGGCAGGGCCTCGTCGCCCTCCCAGGCCCGGGCGAGCGCCCCGACCGCGCCGAGATCGCCGAGCAGCACGCCCCCGACGAGCCGGTCGCCGCGGACGACGACCTTCCGGTACGCGCCGCTCGTCGCGTCGGCGAGCTGCACGGTGTCGTCACCGGGCCGCGGCGTGGCATCGCCGAACGCCGCCAGTTCGAGGGCGTCCATGCTGAGCCGGGTCAGCGCGCGGGTGCCGCGGTAGGCGCCGGTGCCGGTGGTGAGCACCTCGGCGAGGACGTCGGCCTGCTCCAGGGCGGCACCGGCCAGCCCGTAGAGCCGCCCGTCGTGCTCGGCGCAGTCGCCGACGGCGTGGATGTACGGGTCGGAGGTGCGCAGCCGGTCGTCGACGACGATCCCGCGCCGCACGTCCAGCCCGGCCGCCAGGGCGAGGCCGACGCGCGGTCGCACCCCGCAGGCGATGACGACCACGTCCGCGCCGAGGACGAAACCGTCGGCGAGTTCGACCGCCTCGACGGTGTCGCCGGCGCAGCGCAGACCGCGCACCCGGCACTCGGTGTGCACCTCCACGCCCAGGTCCGTCTCCAGGTGGCGGCGGAGGATCGCCGACGCGGCCGCGTCGAGCTGGCGCTCCATCAGGTGCTCGCCCTGCTGGGCCAGCACCACCTCGGCGCCCCGGGCCGCCAGCGCGCGGGCCGCCGACACGCCCAGCAGGCCGCCGCCGATCACCACCGCCCGTACGCCCGGGGCCACCAGCGCGTCCAGCGCCAGGCAGTCGTCGAGCGTCCGGAACGCGTGCACCCCGGCCGGCAGCCGGTCGCCGCCCAGACCGCGCAGCGGCGGCAGCACCGGGTTGGAGCCGGTGGCCAGGACCAGCCGGTCGTACGCGAACGACTCGCCGCCCGCGCAGTGCACCACCCGGGCGGCCCGGTCGACGGCGGTCACCCGCACCTGGTGCCGCACCCCGTCACCGCGGGAGGACGGCAGGGCGATGACCTCGGGCCCGTACCGGCCGGCCAGGACGTCCGCCAGCAGCACCCGGTTGTACGGGGCGTGCGGCTCCTCGCCGAGCAGGGTGACGGGCAGCCGCTCGGCGAGGCGTGCGCCCGCCGTGCCTCCGCCGACCACCACGATCCGTGAACTCATGCCCAGCAGCGTGCGTCGGCGGTGTTTCCCGGCCGCATCCCGTTTGTTTCGCGCACGGAAAGCTGCCCTCAGCGGAGGGCGGCGCGGGCAGTGAGGGGTGTCCGAGGGCGGCACCCGCGCAGGCGGCTCGACCTCGGAGGCGGCGCACTCCGAGGGGGCTCACCCCTCCGAGTCGCCTCACTCCAGGCACGGCTCACCCCCGCAGGCGGCGCACCCTGCGAGGCGGCTCGACCCCAGGCGCGCTCACCCTCCGATGCGGCCCAACCTCAGAGGCAGCTCAAGTCTCCCGCGTTCCGTGGACGGCACACCTATCGCGTCCCTAGGGTCGGGGCCATGCCCGACATATCGCTGACCACCGTCCTCTTCCTCTGCGGCGCCGCGCTCCTGGCGGGCTGGATCGACGCCGTGGTGGGCGGCGGCGGGCTGCTGCTCCTGCCTGCCCTGCTCCTCGGCGTCCCGCACGTCCCCGCCCCCCAGGTGCTCGGCACGAACAAGGCGGTGGCCATCGTCGGCACCACGGGCGCGGCCGTGACGTACGTACGCCGGGCGCCCGTGCGGGTGCCCGTGCGGACGGCGGTACGGGTCGGGCTGGCGGCCCTCGCCGGCTCCATGGGCGGGGCGTTCTTCGCGAGCGGCATCAGCAACGAGGTCCTGCGGCCGGTGATCATGGTGGTGCTGCTGGGAGTGGCGGCCTTCGTGATGCTGCGCCCGTCCTTCGGGACGGGGGAGGCGGCCGGTGCGGTGACGCGGGCCAGGATCGTCACGGCCGTCGTGCTCGTCGGCGGCGGCATCGGCTTCTACGACGGGCTGTTCGGGCCCGGAACGGGAACGTTCCTGGTGCTGGCCCTCACTGCCGTGCTCCACCTGGACCTGGTGACCGCGTCCGCCACCGCGAAGATCGTCAACGTGTGCACCAACGCGGGCGCGCTGGTGATGTTCGCGTACCAGGGCAACGTGCTCTGGCAACTGGCCGCGGTCATGGCGGTGTTCAACCTGGCGGGCGGCATGCTGGGGGCGCGGACGGCGCTGCGCAGGGGCGCGGAGTTCGTGCGCGGGGTGCTTCTGGTGGTGGTCTTCTCGCTGGTGGCGAAGCTCGCCTTCGACCAGTGGTACTGAACGCGGCGGTGAGGGGGGCCGGGGCCGCGGGCGAGGGTGCCCGGGCCGCGGGGGGGGGGGGGGGGGGGGGGGGGGGGGGCGGCGGGGGGGGCGGGGGCGGGCCCGGGCCGGGCGGGGGGCGGGGCGCGGGCGGG